>DGWW01000059.1:15648-15892 GCA_002395385.1 Myxococcales bacterium UBA4248 | reverse complement strand
AATAGGAAATGACGTATGGATTGGTGGAAATGTAACTATTCTTCCTGGGATTACCATTGGAAATAATGTTGTGATTGGTGCTGGTGCAGTAGTGACACATGATATTCCAGACAATTCACTGGCAATGGGCGTTCCAGCGCGTGTTGTCAGACAATTGGATGATGATTGTTTATAGTATCGGCCTGTTGCGCCAGCGCAATACGGCCTCAATTGCGCTCGCCTATGTGCTCGACCTGCGGTCTGC
>DGWW01000059.1:3646-15593 GCA_002395385.1 Myxococcales bacterium UBA4248 | reverse complement strand
CTATGTGCTCGACCTGCGGTCTGCGCGCATACGGCTCGCGTTTTTTTTAATGAGCCAGTTTCTGCAAAATGTGCTCAAAAACAGGAGAAGAAAGCATGACCAAAGCATTATTTATCAACGGCAGCCCTCGCAAAAACTTTAATACTGCGCAAGTTCTTGACAAAGCCATCGAAGGCGCACAGGCCGCTGGTGCGGAGACCGAGCGCATCGATTTATATTCGCTGAACTACAAGGGATGCATGAGCTGTTTCGCATGCAAACTCAAAAATAGCAAAACCAATGGCGTTTGCGCAATTAAGGATGATTTGCGTCCAGTATTGGAAAGAGCACTGACGGCTGATGTTATTGTGATTGGTTCGCCGATTTATTACAACTGTATAACAGGCATGGTGCGCAGCTTTATGGAACGTTTGTTATTTCCGGTGGGTTCGTATATGCTGGATGAGAATGGCAATCCCATGAACTTCCATAAAAAAGTATTGCCCACAGCCTTAATCTATACCATGAATGTTCCCGAAGAACTGCTCGATCAATATCATTACAGAGAAGCACTTGCAGCTCATGAATCTGCCATGTCGCTTGTATTTGGTCATTGTGAATCACTATTTGTATGCAATACCTATCAATTTAAAGATTATTCGAGGTATGCCTTCAATGTGTTCAAAGAAGAAGACAAGGCAAAATACAGGGATGAGCATTTCCATATTGACCTTGAAAATGCCTATAGCCTTGGAAAACGGCTTGTAGAAATGACAAATGTATAAGGATACAGAACGCCCGGCGTATCGCAAAGCGATAGCCGGGCGCAGAGGCGCGTATCGAGCTGTAGAGACGTGTCGTAACACGTCTCAAAGCGAGATAGCGCCGATAGCCGTGCGTATCGCCGATAGCACGGCCACAAAAAATATTAATATATTATTTTACCAACTGAGCGCCCTTTTCAAAAACTGCACGGCATTCCTCGGGGAATACAGTTTCATGGCGTTTCATTTTGTCTTCGGGATCGAACATCGACCACGGCCAGTCGGTTTTGCTGTAATCTTTGAGCTGCAGAGTATTGCCGCTGACAAATACTTCTGTTGGACCGACAAAGCGGCTCAGTACCTGCTGATAGTTATTAAGCAGTTGTTGATACATCGTGTCGGGCGCATTGCTGGTCATGATGAGCAGCACAGGAATCGGATGTGCATTACAGCAAGGATTCTCTTTGTTATAAGTCAAATTCTGAAATATAAGTCTTTCGTAGAGTGCTCGAAAAGACGCAGTCATTTCGCTGAGATAATTCGGCGAACCAATGATCAGCCCATCTGATTCGCGAATGGCGTCCAGAACAGGCTTTAATGCATCACGGCAAATACATTGTCCTTTGAATTTTTCTTTCTTACAACCAAAGCAAGATACGCATCCTGTATATTTTTCGAGTTTGAAAAGATCAAAACGTTCGACGATGGCTCCGGTAGATTCTGCGCCTTTGGAGGCTTCAGTAATCAGCGTGTCGGTGTTCCATCCTTTTCTGGGGCCTGCATTGACGGCAATAATTCTTTTACTCATGTTCCTGTTCTCCATTCAGTGATTTTTTGAGTTCTATACCAGTTTTGAAAGCATCGGCAACCTTTTCGCCGACGGTCAGATATCGGAACTGTTCTTCGTCATATATAATGGGGTTGAGCTTTTCCAAAATAATTTTGTCTTTGTCGTTGAGAATGCTTTCATCGGCCAAAATATTTTTTACTTCGCCGGTGATTTGTGTATGGCTGCCAACCGTGACCGTGTGTACAACCTCGCATTCGAGTGAGAGCAAAAGTTCATTGATAATCGGTGCATGAACCGTTTTGGCAAGGGTTGTAGTGTATCCGATTTTGTTGAGTTTGTCGGCATTATAACCAGATTCAACGCCCAGATAATCGGTTTCTTTCACCTGGTCAACACTGGGAAATCCAAGGACAAATGCTTTGGTCGCCAAAATTCCCTTGAGTGTTTTTCTCTTCTGAGTTGCATTAATTGCAATCGTCACGCAAGGCGGAATATGGCTGCTCACCATATAAAATGCAAGTGTACATGCCTGTGCTTTGCCGTCCTCGTCATAGGCAGAGACAATGACGGTTTGTGTGGGGGAAACAACGGAGTGGAGACGAAGTTCTTTTTTTGACATAATGTATCCTTGCAAAGAAGATGACCATGCGTTCGCATCAATGACTACATAACAAATTCAATTTACAGCAGTGCTCTTACGCAGGCTTCTACATCCTTCATATCCGTTGTCGGTTCAAAACGTGCGACGACATTACCTTCGCGATCGACAATGAATTTGGTAAAATTCCACTTGATGTCCGGAGTTTTCTCCCAGTTCGGATCCGACTTTGCAACAACTCTCTCCAATACGCCTTTGGCTACAAATCCTTTAACACCATGGGATTTAAAGCCTTCAAATCCTTTCTGTGATTTCAGAAATGTATATAAAGGAAGTTCATTTTCGCCATTCACATCCGCTTTTTTCATCTGAGGGAATGTCGTGTTGTAGTGAATGGTGCAGAATTCGTGAATTTCTTCGTCCGAACCTGGTGCTTGCCCACCGAACTGATTACAGGGAATATCGAGAATTTCAAGCCCTTTATCGTGATAATCCAGGTACATTTGTTCGATCGGCGCATATTGTGGTGTAAAACCGCATCCCGTGGCAGTATTGACGATCATAATGACTTTGCCTTTGTATTCGGCTAATTTCAATTCTTCGCCATTGCTCTTGGTCACTGAGTAATCGTAAATCATGTTTTTCTCCGTTCGAAGGCTTTTGTGCCGACTCAAATGGTTAATAGATTAAGCTGTGTTTAATTCTCAGCCTGGTGACATTAGAATTAACAGACTTCTTTAAGAGAATAAAGATAATTCATGCTGGACTGCATGCAAAATCAATCACTGATATCCGAATCCAATGTTATGCTGAATTGATAATCAGGATATGCTTCCGATAGTTCGGAACTAATTGCTTTATGTAGCGCGTGTCTGTCCGCTGCCTCAAGAGTAATGATGATATCCATGCTAATCTCATTCGTTCCGGGTTTGAGATAGAAGCCATGAATCTCGATAATCTCAGAATGCTTTTTGATCATTGCATAGATGGCATTTCTAAGCTCTGATGTCTTCTCATCGGTATTGGTCGAATAGATACCGACTGTATGAAGAATCACCTGATGTTTTTCATATACTAAGGATTCTATTTTTCGTGATAGTTCATCGATTTGAGCGGCAGTGAGCGTATCATCCACTTCGATGTGTACGCTGCCCCAAAGCCTTTGAGGACCAAAATCGTTCAAAACCAAATCGTATGCGCCATGCACACCATTCATAGATTTTATCGTTTCTTTTATTGCTTTTGAAAGCTCTCCATCTATGCGCTCGCCCAATAATTTCGCTGTCGAGTCTTTAATGATCTCATATCCCGCCTTAAGGATAAAGATTGAGATAATCACGCCGAGCCAGGCTTCGAGACTCAAGCCGAAAAATACAAAGACCAAAGCCGCAACGACAGTCGATATCGATATAATCGAATCCATCAATGCATCTTGTCCGGATGCCACCAAAGAATCCGAATCCAGTGTTTTACCGCGCTTTTTAAAATAGGTTCCAAGTAGTATTTTTACAACGACAGCAACACTGACAATGATGATGGATACAGTGCTGTAATCTGGTGTTTCTGGATGTATAATGTGTTCTATTGATTCTTTTAACGAAGTTGCGCCTGCTGTAAGCACGATAACCGCAATCACAACAGTCGTCAGATATTCTATGCGTCCATAGCCAAAGGGATGTTTTTTGGTTGGCGCTTTGCCTGCCAGCTTTGTTCCTACAATGGTGATAATGGAGGACAAAGCATCACTCAGGTTGTTGACGGCATCGAGGACAATCGCAATTGAACTTGATAATACACCAACAACGGCTTTAAACCCGGCGAGCAGGACATTGGTGATAATGCCGATCGTGCTGACTTTTACAATCTCTTTGCTTCGATGGATGGAGTCTTGTTCTGCCATAATGTTTTAACATAATTATAGTTATGAGATATATTTATAATGTTGCAGCGACTTTTGCCAACTGTTCGCGAATGGAAATGTGCTGCGGACAGACTTTTTCACATTTACCGCATTTAATACATGCAGATGCCGGTGCCTTGCCATGACCGCCGACTAGCCAGCCCTGCTGATGTCTTGCTGTCGCGATATCTTTATAAATATAATAGATATTCATCGCGTTAAATGACCCGGAAATGCCAATATTATTTGGACAGACTTTTGCACAATAATTACAGGTTGTACACGGAATCATCGGGATTTTGGCAAGTTCTTCCTGAGCTTTGCCAATCACTGCGCGTTCCTCATCCGAAAGCGGTTTGAAATCGTTCATATAAGAAAGATTGTCATCCATTTGCTCAATATTACTCATTCCCGAAAGCACGGTCATTACGCCATCCAGACTTGCGGCATAGCGTATTGCCCACGATGCAGCAGATGCATTCGGATTGGCCGATTTGAATAGTTCCTCGACAGCTTTGGGCGGCTTGGCCAGCAACCCGCCTTTAACTGGTTCCATAATGACAATGGGCTTTTGATATTTGCGCGCCATTTCATAACATCGACGGGAAAGTATGGCTGGATTCTCCCAGTCTGCATAGTTAATTTGCAATTGTACAAATTCAGCCTCGGGATGATCCTGTAGAATTGGTTCCAATTCCTCTGGTGTGGAGTGGAACGAGAAGCCAATATGTTTGACAAGTCCCTTTTCTTTTAAATCTTTTACAAAAGACCACATGTCAAAATCATCAAAATAATGCGTTCTCGATTCCCCCAGGTTATGCAAAAGATAGTAATCGATATATCCCGCACCGGTTTGTTTAAGAGAAGTCTCAAATTGATGAATGGCATCCTGGCGCGTTTTGCATCCAATCCATGCAGCATTTTTTGTGGCAATCGTAAAACTTTCGCGCGGATATCGTTCAACAAGCGCCTGGCGAATGGCATCTTCAGAACCAGGATACGCCCATGCAGTATCAAAATAGGTAAACCCCGCTTCCATAAAGCGATCGACCATTGTTTTGACCGTTTCAATGTCGATCTTACCATCCTTTTGCGGCAATCGCATCAAACCAAAACCCAGTTTCTTCATCAGTCCTTCTCCTCTGCCAACCAACACATCAACGACGCCTCTGCAGGCACCCTTCATTCAATTTATTAAAAATAAATTGTTAATTAAAGGATTATTTTTCTGGATACGCGGCTATCTGCGATACGCGCCTTTGTGCTCGCCTATCGACCTCTGGTTTGATGCAAATTAATACAATTGTACGGCTGTACGATGAAATGAAGACACGTCCGGCATATCGAAGAGTGCACGGTAACCATAAATATATTTGCCATTATTCAGAAGTCCCTACAATAGCCGTATCCCTATCGATCCAGGCGGTTCTCGTACGAAAGAAAATCGATCAGATTAATCCGAAGGATTCCATGTTCATCCATCAAGCCCCTTCAGTAAGGGAATTTGCATACCCCGGCTTTACTGGTTCAATACGCTCCGCGTTTCGGACTATGTGACTAATCGCGCCGTACTGCGCGATTGGCACATACCAGTACAGGGACAATTGCATTACAAAACAGCTTCAATGTGTGCGTTGATAAACAAGTGAATAGCATCCAATTGAGAATGTACCCGCACCGATTCCCGCAAGAATGAGATAGGTCGGGAGAATATCAATGAATGTGGCTCCTTCAAGGAACAGGCGGCGCAGAGAGGCAACGCCCCATCTTACGGGATTGATAACCATGATTTTTTGCATGATATCCGGCATACTTTCAACGGGGGTTGCCAGACCGGATAGCAAAGCAAAGATCACGGCGAAAAGGAAAACCCATATCATCGCCTGTTGCAGCGTCGAACAATGGACGGATATCAACAAACCGATTCCGACTGCGGCAAACAGAAAAAAGAAAATGAGAAGAATGAGAAGTGCATAATTACTTTGATAGGGAACCTGGAACCAGAAAAGTATAAAACACAGAGAAAGACTGACCTGTATAATACCAACAATAATACCGGAAAGTGCTTTTGCAGCAAGTAGTTCCCCTGTTGAATAGGGGGTTAAAAGCAGTTGATCGAAAGTTCCGCCTTCGCGTTCTTTAGCAAAAGTCAGCGAAACGAGCAAAGTAACAATCATCAGTGAAAGCATGGCGAGTAGGGCTGGAAGCATGAACCATTTGACATTATAGGCAGGATTAAACCAGCCCCGTGAAGAGATTTGTATTTTGGAACCCGTTTGAGGATAGATTTGTGTATTATAGGATTGTATGATGGCATTTGAATCGTTCAAGATTGCCCCGGCAGAGGTCGTATTTCTGCCATCGACAATGATTTGTACATTGACTGGCTGACTGAGTGCAATATCCCTTGAAAAAGATTCTGGTATAACCAAAGCGGCTTTGATTTCGCGCCTGGCGAGTTTATTGCCCATATCGGTTTCATTTTGAATATCGTGATGGAGAATAAATATAGGGGAGGCATTAAATTTATCGATGAGTGATCTGGATTCCTGGCTGTGTGATTGGTCGAGTATTCCAAAGGGAACGTCTTTTAAATCGGTTGTAGCGGCGTAGCCAAGCAAAAAGAGCGCAACGACTGGGGGAGCCAATGCAATAAACCTCGTTTTGGGATTTTTGAAGATCTGTAGTAATTCTTTTTTTAGCAGCGCAAGGAATCTGAACATGGTGAGCTCCGGGGCGTGAGGGTTGCGGGGCGGCAAGACGCCCCGCAGTGGGGGTAGGCACGTATTGGCGTTAGCCAATAGTGCCGTAGGGGGCGACTGCCCCCACCACAATAATCAGACTGAAATACCCTGACTTTCTAGCTTTTTGGGATTCTTAATTCTGGCAATATTCAGAAAGAATAACGTCATAAATGACATAATTCCAAGATTTTTAATGATAATTTCCGGAACATTGCCAACGAGAAATGTCGTTTGCAGAAAATCTACAAAGTATCTTCCTGGAAAAATATATGTAATAATTTGTATTGGAACTGGCATGCTTGAAATTTCGTATAAAAAGCCAGATAACAAAAACGATGGCATAAAAGATGTGAGCATTGAAATTATACATGATAAAAACTGGCTTTTGGTGACACTTGAAATGAGAAGTCCGAAGGACATTTGTAGTAACAGAAATATCGTGCCGCCCAATAATAGTATTAATATGCTACCTCTGATAGGGACACCGAACAGAAATCGCGCCATTAACAGGGCTATCACCATGCCGATCATGCCAAGTATATAATTGTTAATCATTTTGGCGATAAGTAGTTCTGCGCTTGTCATGGGCGTAACAAACATTTGTTCCATATTGCCGTGTTCGTATTCTTTGGCCATCTGCAGAGCTGTGAGCATGCAGCCAATCATGGCCATAACGATAACGATGACGCCGGGAATCATATAATAAGCGCTATCATTTTTATCATTAAACCACATGCGGGACTGAACGCGGACGCCTGGAAGTGACGAGGTATCGACGTTGCCTTGTAATGCGGACATGAGAACACCTTTGATGTAGGCTTCGTGCATTTGACCGACGGAGGGATTGGAGGCGTTGACAGCGACAAGGGCGTTTAAATCGCGATCGGCAAAGTGTTTTTGTAGATTGTCCGGCAAAAAAAGTACAGCGTCAGCGTTGTGCTTTTGAACGGCAATTTCGGCATCGTGGGTATTTCGCATGAGGGTGACGTCAAAGAATTCGGAGTCCTGGAATCTCGAAATGACCTGGTCTCCAATGCTGGACGATTCGTGGGATACAATTGCGAGTTTTATGCCGCGAACGTCTGTATTCATGCCGTAACCGAAGATGAGCAGCATCACGATGGGCAGTACGATGCCGATGACAAAGCTGGCAGGTTCACGAAGGAGCTGCTTGCGTTCTTTGACGGCGAGTGCGCGGATACGGCGAAAATTCATGAGGCAGTCTCCTTTTTTTGGATAATATGGACAAATGCTTCAGTGATGTCGTTCAGTGGTGCGCCTTTGGGCGTGCCTTGCCGGCGAATTTCGGTGACAGAGCCAGAGGCTACCGTTTTTCCATCCTGCATGATGACCATGTGATCACAGTAATCGGCTTCGTCCATAAAGTGCGTTGTGATGATGACGGCAACGCCTTTGTCTGCCAAATCGAGAATGCGCCTCCAAAAATCGTATCGCGTGAGTGGGTCGGCACCTGAAGTAGCCTCATCCAGAAAGAGAATTTCCGGTTCGTGCAACAGAGCACATGCCATGCTCAGGCGTTGTTTGATGCCAAGAGGCAGGTCACCGGTTGGGGCATTTTGATAGTTTTCAAGCGCAAACTCGTGTATGGCCCAATGAATGCGTTCCTTTCTTTTGGCGCGTGACAGACCATAAGCAGCACCAAAGAACTCGAGATTTTCTTTGACGGTCATGTCGGCATAAAGTGAGAATTTCTGTGCCACAAAACCGATCTTCTGACGGGCTTTGCCGGAAGCTGTATGCAGATTGAGTCCACAGATTTCGACGCTGCCAGAAGTGACAGCATCCAGACCGCACATCATTCTAAAAGTCGTCGTTTTACCTGCGCCATTTGCACCGAGCAGGCCAAATACCTCACCGCGTCTGACCTCGAAGTTGGTATGGTCAACGGCGGTAAAAGTTCCAAATCTTTTGACGAGATTGGTTGCTTTGACGACGACTTCTGCCTCCGGAGATAAAGGCACTTTTCGCTTAAGAGGCAGTGGAATTGCGCCTGCGATAAGCATCTGAAAACCTTCGTCCAATGTCGGATTGGATTTGACGGTTTTTGCTTTTTCTATCAATGAGTCTTTGGCACCATTTGCAATGATTTGCCCCTGATAGAGAACGACGATTTCATCACAATAATCGGCCTCATCCATATAAGATGTCGACACAAACACTGTACTTTTGCGCTTATCGACGATCTTTCTGAGAATTCCAAACAATTCTCGCCTTGAAATAATATCTACGCCAACCGTGGGCTCGTCGAGCAAAAGGATATCCGGATCAGAAATGAGCGCACACGCCAAGGCGAGTTTTTGCTTCATTCCGCCCGAGAGTTTCCCGGCTCTGCGGTTGGGAAATCGGCTCAGATTCATCATTTCGAGTAGTTCATCAAACCGGGACTTTTGATTTTGCAGCGGAATCTGATGGAGCTCGGCATAGAGTTTCATATTTTCATGTAAGGTCAGATTTTCATACAAACCAAACTTTTGCGGCATATAACCAATCACAGACTGAATGCTTTCGGCATTGCGCACGCAGTCATAGCCCAGTACTGAAGCCGATCCTTCATCCGGAATCAGTAATCCGGCGAGTATTCGCAAAAGCGTCGTTTTTCCGGCACCATCCGGCCCAAGCAGACCTACTATTCGGCCTTTATTAATAGAAAGAGAAATGCCGTTAAGCGCATGGACGGTTTCTTTTCCAAGGTTAAAATCCTTTTTAATATCTTTACAAAGTATGATGCCGTCCATGTTTAGATATCCTTATGATAAACCGGGAAACGTGATGGTTGTTGGGGCTCCGGCTTTTAGAAGGTTTTCCTGGTCTTCGACTAAAATGCGTATTTCGTAGACGAGATGCGTCCGAAGTTCCTTGGTTTCTATCGATTTTGGGGTGAATTCAGCCTGTGAAGAAATATAACTGATTGTTCCTGAAAACGGCTTATCATAACCATCAAACTGAATCGTGGCCGGATCACCGATCTTAAATTTCATCAGGTCGGTTTCGCCGACATAAGACCGAATCCACTTTGGAGAGACCGTGGCAATCGTTAAAACCGGCACCTGAGGAGACGCCATCTCGCCTGGTTCCTTGAGTCGATTTCGTACAATCCCATCGGAAGGTGCATAAAGCTTTGTGTCGGCAAGTTTTTGCTCGAGCAAGGCTATGTCTTGATTGGATTTGTCCAGCTCAGCTTTGGCCCTGTTTAGATTGGCCTGTGCCAATGCGATAGTCTCCTGACGCTCACCATTGGCAAGCATTTTTGTACCAGACTGAACAGCTTTAAGGATATTCTGATAAAAATATACATTATCATTTTGAAGATCCAAGGCCTGTTTGGTGATGATATGATCTTTGTATAAATCTGTATTTCTTTTGGTCTCTCTTTCTGCGGATTTTACTTTTGACTCCAACGCAAGGCTCGCAGCTTTAGAAATGGCGATTAGTTCCGGTCGGTTGCCGTTTTGAGCTTTGTCCAATTGGGCCTGTGCTGCATCCACGGCGGCCTGGCGTATGGGAATAACAGCCCGTGCATTCGCAAGTTCGCGCTCAATCCGACTGGTTTCCAGTGAACCTAAATAATCCCCTTTTTTAATGAGATCGCCTTCGTTGACGTTGAGTTCAGCAATGCGTTCAGGCATAAGAAATGATAGCTGCATCTGGCGGTTTTCGACGTTTCCGTAGAGTTCAAATGGTTGTGAATCCTTCACATCAAACCACTTGTCCCAATTGAACCAGGCGACAATAAATAGAATTAATACAATGATGACAATCGGAAGTTTCTTTTTCATGTCGATTCCTCCTGATTTTGCGAGGCATAAACCTTATCGATAAGCGATATGAGCTGCTTCAGCTCCCTGTCTGAAAGGCAGCCAAAAGCCTGACGAATTCTGGGTATCACCTGAGGCGCGACGGCTTCTTTAAGCCTAAGAATTTCGGGCGTAACCGTGATGAGTACGCTGCGCCGGTTATCCGGATTCTCCGTTCTCAAAATAAAACCAGCATTGACCAGTTTCGTAATCATAGTCGATGCCGCCGACTTTTTAATCCCTGCAATCTCGGCCACTTCGTTCAGACTTAATCCGCCGTTGCCTTCAAACGTGCGAAGGGCCAGCACAATCATAACCCGAACTTCTCTGGAATTGAGCGTATTAAGCATTGTCGCAAATTTGGGGTCAATGCTTTGCCACACCTCTCCCTGCAACTTTGTCAGAATCCGTCCCAATCGAAATATGAGTAAAACTATGTCTTGCATCACGTGAACTCCTTAATCTAGCCACTCTGTGTGGCTCTTGGTAAACAGTACGATAATTCAAACTGTTTGTCAATTGAAATTGTTTGAAATTCAAACCATTGTGATTTGATAAAAAATCGTGATGAATATTTGACTTCATTGATAATTTGTGGCGCGGGCTATCGGCAGAGAGACGTGTCACGACACGTCTCTACTTGCCGATACGCCCTGCGCATCGGGCTATCTCGCCAGAGAGACGTGTCACGACACGTCTCTACTGGCTCAATACGCCCTTTTGCCGCCTCGCTATTTGCGCAGGCGCAAATACGCGGTCGGCATATTTGCTCGCATTCTGTATGTCAAAACGCTATATACTTTGTTTTCAGCTGCTATCTTGCAGAAATTTGCAAATGTAGCAACAAAACCGAGAGCCAATGTTCCGTCGAAAGATATAAACAGAAAATTTGGATGATTGATAAAATGAAAAATAAACAGGTAACAGCTATTGGTTATGCTGTTGCAGCAGCCCAGAAAGATCTTGGTGCCGCAAAGACGAGTGCATATTATGCGATAGCCCCCTTTATCGGGGCATTTCTGTCATTTATTCTGCTTCAGGAAACTCTGACGGTTTCTTATATCATCGCCTTACTCATCATGGTAGTGGGAACGATATTTGTAATCGTAGATACACTCGCACATCATCACGCCCATGCGCATGTTCATACTTTTGTGCATATGCATGACGGATCTACACATACGCATACGATTACACATAGCCACGACCATCAGCATTATTTCAGCGACAAAAAACATGGCTATAAGCATTGCACCGCTGATTTAGAAAATTGGCTGACAGAGCCTTGAGCAGTTGAGTTGTATATATTTATCGCCCGGCGTATCGCGCAGCGATAGACGGGCGCAAAGGCGCGTAT
>DGWW01000059.1:0-3561 GCA_002395385.1 Myxococcales bacterium UBA4248 | reverse complement strand
AGAGACGTTCGGTCGAACGTCTCTATGCCGATAGCGCCGAAAGCCGTGCGTATCGCAGATAGCTCGGCAACCTATTTATATTTTGACATAAAACGTTTTACACTTTCGGCCACTTCATGCGGTGATTCCATCAGAATTGTATGCGTTGTCCCGGGAAATTGATTGTCCAGTTCGAATCCGCCTTTGACATGATCTTTGATATAATTCGCTGTCACCATGGAATAGAGCGGAAATTCCGGCATAATATATAAAAATGGCACCGTAATTTTATCCATGACGGGACGTTGATCTGTTCTGAACAGCGAATACCAGAATGCAGCCATAACCAGCGGATGACAGCCGATTCCGAATGTCGCCTGCATAAAACCGACGTATGCATCCGGTGTTTTGGCAAGCGCAGGATTCATAAGTTCTTTGCTGATATGCCAGTTCGCATTGCCGATATCATCAAAGATTCTATCCAAATCCTGCATGAAATCTTCATCTGTCCATTTTCCCTGACCGATACCGCCTTCCCAGACCGTATTTCGCATATACGGCGTCATATCGACGGATACAATGCGCTTTAATTTATCGCACCCAAACTGATTCACATAACTAAATATCGTCGCAGCACCCATCGAATGCCCAATGGCCGTAATCTCGCTCAAGCCAAGATATTCAATAAGGGTATGCAAATCCTGTCCGAGTGTGCGGACATTGAGATGCTTTTGCGGCATATCCGACGCTTCGTGGCCACGATGATCATAACAAATACATCGATATTGCCCTTTGAATTCATTGATAAAAGGCATGATCTTCAGGTGAGATGATTGAAGACCATGTACAAATAGTAACACTTCGCCTTTTCCCTGATCTTCGTAATATATTTTTGTTCCATCCTGCATGGTTAAATATGGCATAAGATTTCTCCTTTTCTCCCGAAAATCATTATAATTCCGTCACAAAGTCCTCAACTGGATTCTTTTGGAAATGCCATGCAGATGGTTTTGCTCTTTCATTAGGATAACCAAGACCGAGCAACATCACAGGCTTCATGTTATCCGGCAAACCAAAGGTTTCTGCGGCAGTTTTGGAATCAAAATCCCTGACCCAGACCGAGTGAACGCCCAGTGCTTCTGCGGCAAACATCATCGACGTTGCAGCAATGCTGCCATCCTGCTCGCCGGAATTATAGTTTGGATAATTACGATCCATGTCGAATTTCCAGACTTTCTGGATATCGTAACAGACGAGAATCATTGCAGGCGCATTGTAATGATATTTCGTCACGGTTTTGAGTTTAGCCAAACCGTCCTGACTTCGAATAATATAAAAATGCTGTGGCTGGCAGTTGCGTGCAGTTGGCGCAATGCGGCCTGCTTCAATAATTTTATCGAGTTTTTCCTGTTCAATGGGCGTAGGCGCATAAAACCGTTCAGAATATCTATTTTTAACAAGTTTAAAGAAATCATTTGTATTATTTTGTACAAACGGATCAGCCAGCTCTTTAACGATATCTTCGCACGAATCAATACTTTTAATCAAACTGGCGGTATTGCTGATGGTATTGACGCCGGCATCCATATCACCTTTCAGCATGCCATAATAGAAACTGCCGCATGGCGGATTGAGGTCGCCGCGCTTGTTCGCTTCCAGACCTTCTTTACCGTATTTGTGCGGCGTAGTGCGCCATTTGCAATGGCCATTTGATTGTGTAAAAACGATATAATCATCTGGATGTGTATTGAGAATATCTTGTTTGGTTACATCCGATGCACGGC
Source organism: Myxococcales bacterium UBA4248 (assembly GCA_002395385.1). Lineage (GTDB taxonomy): Bacteria > Myxococcota_A > Bradymonadia > UBA4248 > UBA4248 > UBA4248. Next base: position 1,798 of record DGWW01000059.1, on the reverse strand, counting down.
ATTCTTTGGACATTGTAAATCTTGTGCCGACGAATACACCTTCTGCACCGACGATTTGTGCGGCTTTGGCGAGTTTTTCGTTGACGATACCGCCGGCGGCGAGGACGGGGATTTTAACGGCATCGGCCAATAGAGCGGTGATTGCAGTTGTACCTGTCGAAAGATATGGCATGCAGCCACCTTCATCACAACCTGTTGCCACGATGATATCCGCGCCGGCTTCTTCGGCGAGTTTTGCACCGCGAACCGTAGGGTTATCCTCGCGCATGATAACGATGAAACCATCCTTCTTCCATTGTTTAATTTCATCCGGAGAAACAGCGCCAGCAACGACGAGGATTTTTACGTTTTCTTCTTTGGCTAGTTCAATCATGGCCTTGCTAAAACCGTAGGGATCGCCAGCGGCCGGGAATACATTGATGCCAAAGGGCTTGTCGGTCAACGTCCTGGTCCTTCGAATCGTTTTGCGCATTTCTTCGACGTTTTCGGGGATTCCCTTGATCATTTCGGTAAAATCGGCACTCGTACCCAGTACGCCGAGGCCACCGGCATTCGAGACAGCAGCTGCAAGTTCGGATGACGTAATCCATGCCATCGGTCCCTGAATGACGGGATATTGGATATTCAAAATGTCACACACACGGTTCTTCATACTAAACTCCTTTTATTGTTATAATTGTTTCTGATAATCAGAAAACAGTTGGCTGAGATGATTCTTGTTATAGTATTCAATGCATTCAATGGCCGACACAGAGCCATTCGAAATACACCAGGTCACGACAATGCCGTAGAATTCGGCAATAATACAATGTTGTATAGAATCAATCGGTATATCATTGGATAATTCACCAGATTTCACGCTAGATTGAAGGATTTCAGTAACAACTCTCATATCCAGCTGCATCTTGTTTAAAACACATACATTGCCTGGGTTTATACCAAGTTGCATCCAATTTTGCGCAGAAACGAGACCATATTCGACGATCTGCGACATCGCTTCATATAAATAATGCGACAGCTTTTCTGTAACACTGCCTTCCATCGACAGACTCTTTTCTCGCAGTGGATAGATATTCTGATGAGTCACAGCGTCGATGATATCTTCTTTGTGTTCAAAATAAGTATAGAAACTACCTTTGGCGACACCGGCTTTTTCGGTAATATCGCTAACATTGAAGTTATTGAATCCGCGTTCCAGAATCAGTGTTCTTGCGGCATCTATAAGTTTTTGCTGTGTTTCGAGCGCTGCATCCTGCCTTTTGCCCATTTTTGGCCTCCATCAGTTTGTCCCCCAGAAAGCTGACTTATCAGTCATTGACTTTTGAGTCAACAATTTTTGTGTTCGCACAAATCTGTCTGATCATCCACTAAAATCCCATAAATATAATAATCGCACCATGTGCTGACCATTTTACCCTGGCGGATTAAGCCTTCCCGGGTATAGCCGCATTTTTCGAGCATGCGCCAGGAGGCAATGTTACGAACATCCACCTGCGCCTGGAGACGTCTGAGTTCCGTGTTTTCAAAGCAAAAGCGCGTCATGGCTCTAAGGGCTTCCGTTCCGTAGCCTTTTCCTTGGAGTGAAGACGATAGACGGATGGCTACGGATGCCATTTTGTCATTTTCGATGAGATAAACCCATAGTTCGCCGATGATTTTTGCAGAGCTGTTTTCTTCTATGCCCAGGTGAAAACTTTTGGTGGCCTTTTCCGCTTTTTCAAAGAGCAGTTCCGGCTTTTTGTCTGTTTTTCCGGGGCCCTTTCCCCAATATTTGTAAATCGATTTATCGGGCATCCAT
>DGWW01000282.1 GCA_002395385.1 Myxococcales bacterium UBA4248 | reverse complement strand
AAGGCTGGCGGCTGAGTAGTAATCAAAAATCAGGAATTCGAAACGGAATCCTTGACAATCTGGCCATCTTTGAATCGCGCACGCATGATGATGTCGCCCTTGTCGCTGTATTGCAGGAATTCCCCTTCGAGCTTGTCATCCACATAAAAGGCATCCTCAGCAAGAATGCCGTTTTCGTGCCATCTGCGCGAACGCCCCTCTTTGACATCATCCGCATAACTGCATTCGAGGATGAGTTGGCCATTCTGAGCCCAGCGGCGCATGATGCCGTTCAATTTACCGTAAGCATAGGCAATTTCAAACTGAGGCCTGCCATCCGAAAATGTACTCGTATAAATTCCAGACCCATCACTCGCCATAGTACCCTCTTAAAACTGATCGGAGCCTTTGGGAAGCAGAGGTTTTTTGCCATTCTCAATGTCGCTTCGATTGGCATCCTCGAGGGATTCGATGCGCTGAATGAGATGACGAATCGCAAAATCCATCTCTTCTACAGTGAGCTGAGAATCATTGGATTTGACCGTATTGGTATTGGATGGCACGACGATCGCTTTGTTGTTGGGGGCGTTCCAGTTCTGCTGGTTGGGTACCTGATAATTGACGACACCCTGGTCATGGTGTGATGCATTGCTGTCGATAACAACGACAGTCTGTGGCTGGACATCACTCCGATTCATCGTGATACCCCATAGCACAAAGCCGGGAATGCTCAGTAAAAACAGACCTGCGCCAATGAGTGCCGGAGCCCATCTCTGAAAGAATTGTTTCGAAGTCCGGCGCTTGGGCTGCGACAAATCGGACTCGAGTAATTTGGGCTTTGCAGGTGCTTTTTCATCGATCCGGCTGCTGATGGAATCCCAAAGCGCATACCCATCCACCTGGTTGAGCGCCATTTGCGTATCCATACGCACGACGTTACGCAACTCTTCAAGTGCGCGGTAAGTTTCCGACTCAATGATATCCTCTTTACGAATGCCATCCAAATCGGAGGAACTCAATTCCCCGTCGAAAAAAGATTCAATCATGAAAGGATCCAGCTTTTTTTCTTTCTCATTCATGGCTTCCTCCTGCTCCCTCCTGCGATTATACCGCGTATTAACGCACTGCGCAATGCACAGTATCCCTATTAACGCAATTTATACAAAACTATTCATGCAAATTTGACTTTTCCAAAACTTCTGCTCTCTGATGCAGGGATGGTATTCAATTCGCAATTGAAATACACCGTCAAAGGTAATATTTAATCCCTGTTATTGTGCGCGATACAAAAATCTTTTGCGCATACGCCGAGTACAGTGATTCCGATCGAAACTATGAAACGCCTGCTATCATTCCTGCTTATTCTGATTGGATTGTCCGGATTTGCAGCGTCTGCAAATTCATCCCCTTTGCTGCTGACATTGTCAGAATCGGATAATGGTGTCACACAGACCTGGTGGCCGGACAAATTGGGAAGTGACAACCATTTGACCGATGTGTTTGGCCGATATGGCCTGGAGATTGTACGTCCGGCAATGATGTCCAGTGTACCCAGATTGAGTCCGACGGTTTATGCACCTCAGCCGCTGACTCAATCCAACGCTCAGAATCTCGCGTCTCTTTTCGGGGCGGCCCATGCACTCAACGGTAAGCTCGAATGGCAGTGCGAACCTGCAGAAAATGCGTTTAAATGCGTACTGACGGGCAGCGTCATTCTGACAGGAAGTCGCGAAACACGGGAATGCAGCCGAACCGTATCGACACAAGCCAAATCGGTTGAAACTGCAAAAAAAATTCTTTTAAATCAATATGCGGCGGATTGTTCTCCGCAATTTTTGCAGACCAAATCTTCGCAGCAGGCACTTCCAAAACTGATCGATAAACCGGTCGTCATTTTTGATCCGATTCCCGATGCCGATGCACTCGTAGCTCTTCGAAAACAACTTAAACGCATTGCAGGGGTCAATGATGTTGCCGAACGCTGGATTGCCAACGGCATGCTGGCAATCGAAATCAATCCGGATCAAAAACAAATGTCTCAGGAAGATTTTTCTCTTATCATTCAGGCGTTTGTGAATGAAAAAATAGAAAACATGATCATTCGGATGACGCGTCAGACGGAAGAGGGTGCTGTTTTCGAAGTGGCTAAATACTAATTGTGGCGCGCCTATTGCCCGATGGGCAATACGGCTTGCGGCTTCGGCCTTTCGCTGGGGCGATACGGCCTTCGCTATTTTTATGTCCTGCAAATCCGTCAGAGAAACTGTCGCTCGATTGTGAAATGCAGAAAAACACATCAATAAGGAGAAACCATGGCCTTTACGTTTGACAATTTCTTTACTGCTGTCAAAGAGGGAATTACCAAAGGTGTCAATGTAGATCCCGAAGATGCAGCTGTCGAAGCTGCGGCTGCCGAATCGGATGCCACCTCTGATGTTGAAGATGTCGATTTCTTTATGGAAATTGATAATGAAGAAGCCCATGTGACATGCGATGTGCTCAATGTCCGTCAGACGCCTTCGACCTCCAAACCCAGAATCGGACAGCTCCGCCGTGGCGCAACCATTACCGTTACCGGCGTTTGTGATGACTGGCTTCAGATTAGCCTTCAGGGACAGACCTGCTACGTCTGCGGCAAATACACAGACTTTGAATCACCGACTGCAACCGTGACTGCGTCTGCGCTCAATATTCGCAAGGGCCCATCGACAGATACGGATAAACTTGGTCTGCTCCCCAACGGTGCCGAAGTCCGCGTTCTCGCCAAAGAAAAAGGCTGGGTAAAGATCCTGCATGGCAAGGAAATCGGCTATATTAGTGCAGATTATCTCAAGTTCGACGACTGATATTTTTAATTCGGAATTCATAATTCGGAATGCGGAATTATGAACGCAAAATCAAAGGGCGACACGGAAGAACAATGAAATGGCATTCGGAATAAACTTAAGAATGCCATTCATTGTTTATTACACATTGCTCATTAAATAAAATGTGTCCAATGGTCATGTGCCATCTGGGGGACGGCAATGCCATTCTTTTTGCCCAGATCGATGCATTTGAGGAGCCATGCCATATTGTGTGCCAGATTCCGCATGGTCTGAAGCCCTTCTTGATCCTGTTCGGCATCGCTCGGATTAAAGCCAAAAACATTATTCCAGTAGGTCGATGTGACAATCGGCATTCCGGTGATGGCAAAATACTTGTTGATGACATCGAATGAAGTTTCGGTACCGCCGCGTCTGGCAATGGCCACGGCTGCCGCAGGTTTTTGAGCTAATTTGCTGTTTGCTGAATAAAACAGTCTGTCCAAAAATGAGATAAGAGCACCACTTGGAGAGGCATAATAGGTGGGGGTGCCGACGACAAATCCGTCGAATTCATCGAGCCGCGAGGCAATCTCATTGACTAAATCCTTGCGGACACATTTGCCATTCTTTTCACAGTAGTTACATCCCATGCAGCCGACGGTATCGGCAGGAACATTCAGCAACTCTGTTTCGATGCCTTCCGCTTCGAGTGTGCGAATGACTTCGTCAAGTGCACGCCAGGTGGTGTTCTTTTTGTGTGGGCTGCCATTGATGAGCAATACTTTCATTTTCCTTCTCCTTTAAAAAAATGCTCTCAGAGTCTTTAAATCCGTTCCAACTCCGAGCGCTCCCAATGCATCGTCATTGACAAAAATCTCGATTTGCCTGGGTTTGATGTGCAATCTGGCACATGCGCCGTCGAAGGCTTTTCTCAGATGTGCCAGGCGGATTTTTCGATGATTGACAGAAAAGAGCAGTGTACCGCCCGGTGCCAGTACGGCCAGACATGACAGCATGAGCGATTCAAGGTCTTTTTCAAGACTGAATACAATTTTGCCAAAACGCCCAAAACTCGGCGGATCGCAAATAACTGTATCGAAGTGCGTCGAATTTTGCGCGCACCGGGTTAAATATTTAAAAACATCTTCAGTAATAAAACGGTGCCCCTCCAGAGGGATTTGATTGAGCTCAAAATTTTCACGCCCGCGCCTGAGTGCGGCCGATGCCGCATCAATACTCGTTGTCGAAACGACCTCTTTGGATTTGGCCGCACACAGCGAAAATGCACATGTATAGGCAAACAGATTGAGCACGCGGCCATGCGCATGCTGCATGACCCATGACCGGTTCTCGCGCTGGTCGAGATACAGGCCAACCGCATTGCCGTTCAAATCAAAATGATAAACAATGCCATGTTCAGTCGCAGTCAGCGGTTCAATATCGCAGCTCAGTTCCTTTTGAAATTTCCGGCATGGGTGGTTCTTGCCCGGATTCTCGTGGACCCGGTAGGCAAATGAATGACATCCGAAGGCCTTCTGTGCAGCATGAATCAGTGTTTTGAGCGAAGTCACATCCCAAAGGGATTTCTCTGACGGTTCAAGATGACGGATCAACAATGTCTGCGCAATTCTTTCAAGAATGAGCTCGGGAATGCCGCTATGCTGAGGTGATGACAGACGGATGGCCTCCGATCCGGGAACGCTTTCAAATTGGGATGAAATATTGTTCAGAATGGCAGACATAATCCCTGCAAGCGACGGGCGTGCCAGCAAATCCGGTGCAGGTGCCTCAAAAGTCGGGAGGTTGGGCTCGGATGTCAGTCGCAGTTTGTACGCATGCAAATACAGTCTTGGCGGCTGATCGCCGCCGCCAT
>DGWW01000192.1 GCA_002395385.1 Myxococcales bacterium UBA4248 | reverse complement strand
AGCAAATCCGTTTGTAAAAAAAGCTACTTCATGAGCTTGGCGTACTTTCGGAACATATCTGTTCCGGCTTCTTCGATGGCCTGATAGACGAGCGTTTCGGTATTTGTCGTGATGACGCCGAGATTGGACATCTGCATGATGGCATTCTTCCAGTTGGCTTTTTTGCGGGAGGCTACGCCATCGACGGGCACGAAAATTGAGATTTCTTCCTCTTCGTCTTCATCGATCAGGTCGAGTACGGTCATGAGCACGCAGATATGTGCTTCGAAGCCTACGACGATCAGCGTTTGCGGGATATGTGGGCATACGCGTTCGCAAAAGTCTGTCTCGCCAAGGCATGAGAAGGTCATTTTTTCGACGCGGATGGCATCCTTGAGTTTTTCGGCCAGTTGGGGCACGGTTCCGCCCAATTTGGCGGGATTCTGTTCGGTGTAAAAGATGGAGGAATTGGTATCTTTGGCGACTTCGATGAGCAGTTCGACATTTTTGATGAGTTGTTCGCGAACGTCGTCTTTAAGCGTCGAAAGGAGTTTATCCTGCATGTCGATGATGAGCAGGGCACAATCGGAGTAAACGGGAATCATGTGGGTATCCTTTATAATATTGTTTAATCAATGAGCCATTTGGCGGTTTCGTCGATTTTGTTCATGCAGCTGTCGGATTTGGTGCAACTGCCGGGTTCGTTGACATTGCCCAGCATAAAGACGCGCGTCGCATCGACACCGAGGACGCCGAAGTTCTGTGCGGTATCGCCGAGGTATTTGGAGTAAACTTCTACCGGACCGGATCCGCAGAATCCAATCACAGCGGCTTTTTTACCGCGTTTTGTGGCCACAGACATGTAGTTTTTTGCAGGATTAAAGAATGCATAGCATCTATCGATGAATGTTTTGGCTGGTCCTGGAATCTGTCCAAAATAGATGGGGGTCATCAGGGCAATGGCATCGCAATCGTCCAGATCGTGGATAAGGGCTGCAAAATCGTCTCTTTGGACGCATGCTGCTTTGTCCTGTTTTTTGCAAAAATCACAGGCGATACAAGGTTTGATATTGGCTTCGCGCAGTTTGATGATTTTGACCTCATTGCCTTGCAATGCGGCAGCCATGCGTTCTGCAGCGACATCGGAATTGCCGTTCTTTCTAGGGCTTGCGTCGATGATGATGATTTTTTTCATGTTTCCTTCTCCTTGGTTTGAGCACAATTGCTCAGAAACTTTTTATTTTATGTTAAAAAATGAGTTCAAGAAAGTAAAAATTACAATTAATGTGATAAGGTATATCCAGTCAGGTTTTTCGATTCTTCGACTCAAGTAAAATGACTGCGAAATGTTATATTCTCAAAAGAAAAGGAGTTTTTATGAAAACACGTTTTGTAACATTATTGTTGTTAGTGTTGGCCATTCTGGACAGCTGCGGCGAATCCGCCAAAAATGTTTCTTCTGAACCATCTACACCCGAACCATCTACACCTGGAGTACAGTCTTTTATGACGGAATATGGCTACGTCGACATCACCTGCGATGAGAATAACCATTGTACGGGTGTTTATCGAGATACCGGTCAACTGGCGACCGAACTGCTCGTTCAGGAGATGCTCGAAATGTTGATCGTCACCAACCAGGAAGTCATCGATGAGGCACTCAAGGATTGTCAGGGTAAATCCATCGGTTTAAACGCCGTTCCAAAGTCAGGCTTCCCCGAAGAGAAAAAATATGAAGACTGGTGCTTTCAAACGCCAGATTATTCCTATCAATGCGGTCCAGAGGGGTGTACGACGACCGGCGGCTATCGTTGCCCGAATTCCGAAGAACTAGTCTCGTACGATGTGGCCATGTCGTACAATCAGAATGCTTATAAACAATTTAATGAAAAAAGACTCGCCGGCAGGCTTGAGACTTTCAAACAAATCTATCAGGATCATCCCGAAATAATGAGCAAGGATGAATATGAATCCCGGGTGAGTTTTTATGAAAAAGAGGGATGCTACGGTCTTTCTTTTAGCATGGATGTCTGTGATTATACTCAGTTTATTCAGGGATTCGGCGATTATTTCAGTCAAATTGATTTACCTGGTAAGGTCGAAACTAAGGTCGAATATCCAGAATGTACGAAACCGTTGGAATATGAAATCGTTGCACAATCGCAGAATGAGGCTAATGGAGAATACAACTGGAATAAACAGAGCGATATTCCAATCCATTCAGTCGAAGATTTGGATAATTGGATGAATACATCGATGCTCAATGAGAATGCCTATATGTGGGCAGTCTCTAATATTAACCAACTCAAGGAAACCGCTGCCAAAGTCGATTTTTCAAAATATATGTGGGTCGTTCTCGAAGGTGGATCTCAGCCGGCTCACACCTTCTATGTACAGGTCGATCATGCGTGCGATCATGAGATGATATATAATGTTATAGAATGTCTAAACACCGGTCATGGTGCTGGCATTGGGTATCCATTTATGATCGTGCAGCTGCCCAAGGGAGAATATACATTTACGGGTGGGTTCCGACAGGAGAACTGTATTTACGGTGGTAATGACGGGGGCATTGTGTATAAACCGTAGTAGTGTATATTGCGAGCCGTATGCGCAGCGCGCATAGGCGAGCAGGCGAGCTGTAGGGGCGACCCTGTGTGGTCGCCCCAAAGCGAGCCGGCGCAAGGCGTAGCGAGCATGTAGAGACGTTTCGTGAAACGTCTCAATGCGAGCAAGCCTGCGTTTCAAAAAAAACATCACCCCCCCTTGCCTTTGAAAAAATGTGCCTAAACTGTTGTGCCGCTTGCACTGAGGTGCAAGACATACATTCCTTTCGGAATGAGATTGACAACAAATAAGCTGTGGATTTATAGACACGCTGCAAGCTGGTTCATGCGTGGTTGCATGATTCAGAACTTTTCCTTTCGTATGGAGGTTTTTAAATGGCCATCAAAGTTGGTATTAATGGTTTTGGTCGCATCGGCCGTATGGTTTTCCGCGCTGCAGTCAAGAGCTTCAGTGACATTCAGATCGTTGGTATTAACGACCTCCTCGATCCCGAATATCTTGCATACATGCTCAAATATGACTCGGTCCATGGCCGCTTCGACAAAGACGTCAAGGTCGAAGGAAATTATCTCGTCGTCGATGGCAATCGCATTCGCCTGACCGCTGAGAAAGATCCTGCGAACCTGAAATGGGATGAAGTTGGTGCAGAAATCGTCGTCGAATCGACGGGTCTCTTCCTCACGGACGAGAAG
>DGWW01000032.1 GCA_002395385.1 Myxococcales bacterium UBA4248 | reverse complement strand
ATGCTCACGTTTTGGTTTTGTTTTTTTTTACAAACGGATTTGTTCGCAACTAACGTTGCTCACGATTTAAAAACGCGAAGGCCGTTAGGCCTGAGCAAATCCGTTTGTTAAAACAAAAAACAAACAGCGAAGGCCGTTAGGCCTGAGCAAATCCGTTTGTTAAAACAAAAAACAAACAACGAAGGCCGTTAGGCCTGAGCAAATCCGTTTGTAAAATCCAAAAGACAATCGCGAAGGCCGTTAGGCCTGAGCAAATCCGTTTGTAAAACAAAATAATGACTTAATCATGAAAGGCTGACGAATCACTGCTCATTTAACCCAAGGCAGTCTTTCGCAATATCGGTTGCGGCATTGGGCTTGGCATCGGCGAGTGCTGCCTTGGCAATTTCTTCAATTTTCTCCGGATGATTCAGGAAGTTAGATAGTATTTCTGGGATTTTTTCGGCCACATCGTCATTGAGCACTTTGAGTGCGGCACCGATTTCGACCATGGCATCGGCATTTTTTTCTTGATGATTGTGTGCCGCAAACGGGAATGGCACGAGAATCGAGGCTTTTCCTGCGGCTTTGATTTCGGCGATGCTCGTGGCACCAGCGCGGCAGACGAGCAAATCTGCCCACTGATAGGCGGCTCCCATGTCGTCGATAAATTCCGTGGTTTTAGCTGTAATATTTTGTTCTTTATAAGATTTTTCCGTTTCTTCGAGTTTGTTCTTTCCCGCCTGATGCCATACGGCAATCCGTTTTCTCTCCTCTTCGGAGAGTTTTGCCAATGCCTTGGGCATGTCGGTATTGAGCTTCATTGCGCCCTGTGAACCGCCAAAGATGAGCAAATGGATGGGATTTTCGCCGAGTTCGGTGCCCATGCACGAAGTTTTCCAGGCATCTTCGATGACCCTGTTTTCTTTGGGAATTGCCTTTGCTCGCACGGGATTGCCCATATAGATGGTCTTTTTTTCGGGCAGTTTGATCGTGTGTTCGAAGGAAATGTAGATTTTATCGACATGTCGGCTCAGGATGCGGTTGGTGAGTCCAGGAATGGCATTCTGCTCGAGGATGGCAGTCCTGATTTTGCGCCATGATGCGACGGCAACCAAGGGGCCCGAGACATAACCGCCCGCGCCAATCACGAGATCGGGTTTTTCTTCGTCGAGTATTTTTCCAGCTTTTCTGGCGACTCCCGGAAGTGCAAAAATATTTTTAATTTTTCTACCGAGCGATGCACCCTTGATGAAGTCGAGATCGAGCAGGATAAAGCGATAACCTGCTTTTTGAACCCAGTTGGATTCATTGCCATGGGCTGCTCCGACAAAGGCAATTTCGACCTCTGGATCGACGGTTTTCATGGCGTCAGCGACGGCAATGGCAGGGAATACGTGACCACCGGTACCACCGGCTGCGAATAATACTTTATGGATTTCAGACATTTTATTTTCATCCTTGTTCTTTAGCCGGAGCTCTGCCCCGGACCCAGTTTTTTCAAACTACCCCCGATTTGCGTTTCGGGCGAATTTTCATTCCTCGCTCCATACGTTGACAAAAACTCTACACTGCGTTACTGTAATCTCACCTGTTGTTTTCGCCAATTTTGGCGTATTTTGATTGTCCTTATAAAGGAAGGAATATCATGAGCGAAATGAGCCGAGAGGAAATTCAGAAGGAAATTGAAAGACTCAGAGAGGAACACAAAGCCCTGGACGCACGCGTCGAGGCTTACAATGAACTGGTTTGGATGTCTCCCGAAGATCAGGTTGCGCAAAAAGAATGCAAGAAACTTAAACTCAAGGCAAAAGAGCGCATTGCAGCGCTTCAGAGTCAGCTCGACAAAATGCAGTAATCACTGCCCAATCGATTGGACGCCGCTTTTGCGGCGTTTTTTTTAGGAACGCAATGCCATTCGATTTTGAAAAAGCACTCCAAAACATCCCTCAGGATCCGGGCGTCTATCTAATGAAGGACAAACGCGATCAGGTCATTTATGTGGGAAAGGCTAAAAATCTGCACAAGCGTGTCAGACAGTATTTTACCGGGCATGATGACCGTGCTTTTGTTTCGATGCTCGATGACGTTCTTGACCGAATCGATGTCATCATTACGGGAACAGAGCGCGAAGCGCTCATTCTCGAAGCCGGTCTCATCAAGCGATATCGCCCGCGTTTTAATGTCAGCCTCAAGGATGACAAGGAGATGCTCCAGTTGCGGATCGATCTCAGGGAGGAATGGCCCCGCGTCGAACTCGTCCGTCGCCGCAAAAAAGACGGTGCCCATTATTTCGGTCCCTACCCGAGTGCACAGACATGCCGCATGAGCCTCGATGTGATTCATCGCCATTTTATGCTCAGGTCATGTCGGGATGCCATCTTTAAAAATCGCATCAGGCCATGCCTTCAGTACGAAATCCATCGCTGCCCTGCCCCCTGTGTTTTAGAGGTCAATCGCGATGAATACCTTCAAAGATGCCGCGATACAGAATTATTTTTATCGGGCAAGTATGAACCGCTCCAAAATAGTCTCAGGGAGCGCATGTTTGCCGCCTCGGAAGCGTTGAATTTTGAACGTGCAGCCGCCTATCGGGATCAGCTCAAAGCCATCGAAGCCGTCTGCTCTGCGCAGACCATCGTGCAAAAAACGCCGGTCAATCAGGATATCTGGGCACTGGATGGCAATCCCGATTTTCGTGCAGTCGTCGTCATGCTCGTCAGAAACGGACGCCTGATGCACCTTCAGACCTACGAAGCACGCGATGTACTCAGTTCCACCGGGGATATATTGTCTCAAATTATGGTGCATCACTACCAGAGCTTTGAGAATTTTCCGAATGAAATTATCCTCGATTCTGAATATGCCGGTCTGAGTGAATTGTTGAGTGCTACGTTGAATGATCTTGCCCACCGCAAAGTCACTGTTACTTGCCCACAGAAAGGCATAAAAAGCGAGTTGCTTTCGACGGCTTATGCCAACGCGCACCAGCAGTTTTTGCAGCGGCGAACCACCGAAGAGGCTTTGCTCGAAAAGGTCAAACGGACACTCCATTTGACGCGTTACCCCCATCGCATTGAATGTTACGACATTTCCAACATGCAAAGCGGACAGATTGTGGCTGCGATGGTCGTCTTTATCGAGGGGCGGCTGGATGCCTCGAGGTGTCGAAATTTTAAAGTTCAGACGACACAGGGACAGGATGATTTCGGCAGTTTAAATGAAGTCTTGACCAGGCGCTTAAAATATCTCATTCCGAGCGAAGATGATTCGGAAGAGGTGAGTGCCCGCGAACGCAGTTTTTGTGAAATGCCCGACTTCTTATTGATAGACGGCGGACATGGACAGGTCAATGCTGTCGTGGATGCCGTCGAAACGATGGGATTTGCTGGTGCATTTGATATCATTGGGATTGGCAAATCCCGGGTAAAAGACGAAGGCACGCACGAAGCGACCCATAGCCCGGAACGTCTCTACTACCCAGGTGTCGAAGAACCGCTCATTCTCGATCAAACATGCCCGGAAATTCTGCTCATGGCACATATCCGCGATGAAACGCACCGCAGGGCAATCGGATTTCACCGCAAACAAAGGGAAAATGCAGGTATGCATAGTCGATTGGATGATATCGAAGGCATCGGACCTAAGCGAAAAGCTAAACTCATGCGGGAATTTGGCAGTTTAAAAGGGATTGCTGCACAAACCGTCGAGACCATTGCCAAAACGGCAGGCATCAGCCTGGAGCATGCACAAAAATTGCTCGATTTTATCGGGGGGTAATCATTCGGCCCTTGGTCTGATCTTGGTTTTACAAACGGATTTGCTCAGGCCTAACGGCCTTCGCGTTCTTCTTAATGAGCAGTGAGCGATTGGAATGCAATCCCCAAGGATAAGTCTGAAGCTATTTGTGAATGACGTTCTGAATTAGCAATGAGCAATGTGCAATGTGCAATTGGAAAGCAATCCCCAAGGATAAGTCTGAAGCTATTTGTGAATGACGTTCTGAATTAGCAATGAGCAATGCGCAATGTGCAATTGGAATGCAAAA
>DGWW01000200.1 GCA_002395385.1 Myxococcales bacterium UBA4248 | reverse complement strand
TTGGAATCCACAATCATTTATTGTTTCATTTCATCACTTTTCGTAACCCCAGCCAACTTATCTCTCGATGGGGCCCCACCCCCATCTCTCTAAAGTATTTGTATTGACTTTAGCCTCAGCAACAACAAACCTGTTAACATTCGTACTAAAAAGTGAGGATCGTTAGATGCGAACAAATTCGTTTGTTAAAACAAACAAGGCTAACGGCTGAGTAGTAACCCCCAACGTGCACATTACATCTTGTTCACATTGAGAATTGCTGTATTCGCGGTATATTCTGTCCATTGCTTCAGGCGACAAATATAAATGGGATGAATGAAAAAAAACACGGTATAAACCGTGTTTTAAAAAGAGTTAGTTTGTGTCTTTCTTTTATAGAATGGTATTAGTTTGTGCTTCTTTTTAACAAAGAAGACCTGACGATACCTCTGGGATCTTTGACGACGAGGCAGATTATCCAGGCTACCATTCCCAGAGCAACTACGGACAATCCCAGGAAAGTGTCATTGATCATGTCCGCCGCGGCAGGAACAAAGTATTGTTCCTTTTGTTCAGCAAACTCGAACAGGGCATCGACGAGCCACATGAGAGATGCTCCCCAAAAGATCCAGCAAAGGATGCTGAATTTGTATTTATCTTCAGGAGCATTTTTGTACCAAAGAAATGTAAATATAACTGCTGCAAAAGTGGAGATGAGTAAGGTCATATTATTGCTCCTTTTGTTCCTGTTCAATGGCAGGGCGCTTTTCGATGGTATGGGCAACCGCAAGCATTACTCCCCATACCACGGTAACAAGCAGTGCCATGGCAACGCCGACGGTACTCATTTCATGAAGCATTTCGGATGTGCTGTCTGCCGAATTCATTGCTGTCAGGAATGGAAACCATGGAACAACCTCACCATGCCAGATGTGCTCGAAGGCCAGGAGGAAAGAACCGCCCCAGAGCATGTTGCTTAACCAGCTGATCTTTCTGGACCAGGGAATCGTTTTGGGTTCCATGTCAGTTTTTTCCGATTGGGATTCTTTATGGGCCATCACCTTATGTGCAATCGTAGTAATAATGGCTTCTGTCGCCGGAACAATAAAACATGCCATAGCGAAGTTCTCCTTTTAGAGTTGAGGTGAGCGTATTATACAGACAATGATGAATGCTTGTTTCTGTACCCGAATTAAGTCCCAATGTCATAGGTTGACAGTCGGGCGTCCAAAATCGGACGATATCTCTTATCCTGAATTTGAGAAAATGGTCAATTCGAAATGAATGCACAATTCTGTGAATTATGTGATGGATTGATGAATCAGCCATTACGATTCCGCTGCTAGGGCTGTTTTTTCGAAAGCTCAAATCATTCGTCCAAACATAATGATTATGAAGGCTTTGTTTAACGAGTGTGGATACAACTTGAGCTTATCGCTCATAGCTTATAGATGAGAAATCATTTTATGGGAATCATGCTTTTGCCCACAAGATTCCGATTCCTTCTACGAGCTAAAAGCTAAAAGCTCGAACGATTTATTCTTTGAGTCAAATTCATATCCACGGTAGTTAAACATAGTCTTTTTATCCGGCGATTTCCTAGTTGATGGGATTATCAATCGGAGGCGCAAAACCAGTGTCGTTGACGGTTGTGCTGCAAAGCCATTGGAAGTTATCTAAAATAACCGAAGAATCGTAGGCATCATCCCCCGTATCCCAGATATAAAAATCGAGATTAAAAATTTGTCCGCCCTGAATGGGAGCTTTTGTCGTGAGCCACGCGGTGCCGCCTCCTCGGTTGCCCATGCTCGTGCTCTTTCCTGAACCGGCAAAGGGGGTGGGGTAGTATGCTGCCAGTTCGTCGTAGCTGTCGCATTTTCCGCAGACATCATCTGTACAACCATTAAAATTGCCCGGGCATGCAGACCCACCTGTATATCCCATGGCTTTGGTATCGTAACAGGCGGGCGGTTTGCAAGCGGTAAAGAAAGCATTGTTGACAGAAACAGCATTGCCTTCTTTGTCAAACGATATATTGCCATCATCGTGGACAAGAGGATTTCCATTTTCATCCGTGAGCAAAGTCAGGAAAAAATCATTGTAGGTTGAGCATAGATAGTAAGGATATTCGCGGGAGAAAAAGCGAAAGTCAAAGCTGAATCCCTTGGCATCCTTGGGCGCCTGCAGTTTGAGGTGAAGGACGGCTGAATCGTAAATATCTGTGGTCGAACCTTCTGAACATTTGGGGTGAGATTCCAGTTTGTTGTTATGGGCTTTTAGATAGATCTGGGGTACGTTATCCGGCATGCCTGTACTGAAGCTGACATCACTCGCTCCAACTTTTCCGTAGACATCCATTGCCCTGCCACTGGACAACATGGCAAAGGAATGCCCCACACGGGGAGGAATGAGATTATTGCCGGTTTTATCCCTCATGCCTTCGAGCAGCCGTATTTGTCCGGGATCAACGGGAATATTTTTTTTGTTATTTTTTGCGCGATGGACAGAGTATTCAATCAGTCTGCCTTTGTCGTCATTTGGGGAACTGTCCATGCAAATATCCATCGCTTTCGCAAGCAGCAGTGCGGATTCGTCGTTATTCGAATTGTTCCAGAGCAGCCCGTTATCGCAGTCACCATAACCAAATTTACAGGAATTGGATTGGCAGTTGGCCCCTTCACACGGGGTGGCCAGAGATCCGTCGCAGTTTAAGTCACCGTCGTCAACGGTGCCATCGCAGTTATCGTCGATCTGGTTTCCTCTGCAGTCGGTGCTTACGCCAGGATGGACGAGATCCGGACGTGAGGTGTTGCACATTCTCGAATTGTCACAGCAATCACTCAGTTTGCCATCTTTACAAATGGAATAGCCGTCGTTGTCTTCATCCTGAAGTGAATCAGGAATCCCATTACAGTCATTGTCACGGGAGGGATCGTTGGGATCGCAGATGTAGTTTTCGAATGCAGGCGTGACCTCGCCAATACATTCATATCCCCAAAAGACGCTGTCTTCGGAAGTTTCGCACTCAAGATGGCCTTTCCTGCAGATACCGACGCCTGCAGTATTTTCGTCTCCAGTGTAACATTCCATGGTATCTCCGGGTTTACATATACATTCCAGATGGCTTTCGCAGCTGCCGTTCCCATCGCAATCGAGATAGTCTTCGTCACAGACACATGAACCGTTCTCACAAGTGCCATTGATGCATGAATGACCGCAGACTCCACAATTCTCTGCATCTGTCATTAAGTCGATGCTGTCATCACATTGCGGTCCATCGATAGGTGTGGGTGTGGGCTTGTCATTACCCGGGCAATTATCCCCGGAACATTCGGCAGGATTGACGGCGTATTTTCCATTCGAATCATTCGAACAACCTGTGATAATGCAACATGCGAATGCAATGACGATCCCATAGGATAATTTCATATTTCCTCCTTACTGGATTGTGATTCCGTTACCACATCCAGTATAAAAAAATTTAAAAATATTATATAGTTATTTAATTTAATCAATATCCATCTAATAAAAAAACAATTGCAAAATCTCCACACTCGGTAAACCGCGCCATAAAAAAGTCCGGCGTATCATCCCAGACGGGGATGATAGCCGGACTGCGCAGGCCGTAGTGCGCGCAGCGAACAAGGCCGCGCGCATAAAATTAAAATTTCCATGTATCGACGCTTAAAAATTCGATATCGAGCACTTCGAAGTTGCGTTTGCCTTTGGGAGCATTGACGATGGCTTCATCACCGATGCGCTTGCCGATGAGTGCGCGCGCGATGGGGCTGACGATAGAGACACGGCCATGTTTGCTGTCGGATTCATTTTCGCCAACGATAGTATAGGTAATTTCTTCATCGGTATCGATGTCCAGGAGATGGACGGTGGCACCGAACACGACGCGATCGCCCGATAAGGTTTCGGGGTCGATGACATCCGCTGTTGCAATCAGCGCTTCGACTTCTTTTTCGCGTCCATAGATAAAGCCCTGCTGCTCCTTGGCGTAGGTATATTCTGCATTTTCACTCAAATCACCGTGGGCACGGGCCTCCTCGATGGCTTTAACATTGGCGGGTTTATCGATTTCACGGATTTTTTTGAGTTCGGCTTTGAGCTGTTGAAACCCGTACGGGGTCATGGGATGACGTTCGACGGACATGATTCCTTCCTGACAATTGGCGCAGATGCGCCGAAACAAAGCAAAACCGCCGAAACGGCATGCGCTTCGGCGGCTAATTACAATTCATGATGTGCAACCTCCAAGGCTGCTGTGACCTTATTATGATAATTTTAGGATGATGGCAAGGGTTTTTGAATGAACAATGAGCAATTAGCAATTAGCAATTGAATTTGCAGAACTAAGGGGAAAGTCTGAAACGTAGGGAGAATGGCTTTTCTAAATGCAGGGCTACCGCATTTACTTTTCCGGGGCTCTGCCCCGGAC
>DGWW01000254.1 GCA_002395385.1 Myxococcales bacterium UBA4248 | reverse complement strand
ATGAGCACTATTCGAATTCGTATCCACACAAATCCCACCGCAGTCGGTCAGGCCCGTTTTACAAACACATTTGCCACCTGAACACGTGCGGTCTGAGGCACATCCATTGTTACATACGCCGCAATGGGCACTATTCGAATTCGTATCCACACAAATCCCACCGCAATCGGTCAAACCGCCTTTACAAACACATTCTCCACCTGAACACGTGCGGTCTGAGGCACATCCATTGCTACATGCGCCACAATGAGCACTATTCGAATTCGTATCTACACAAATCCCACCGCAATCGGTCAGGCCACTCTTACAGACACAAACTCCGCCAGAACAGGTACGATCTGTGGCACATTGTGTACTGCAATTACCACAATATGTATCATTAGAAGACGTATCAACACAAGTACCGTTGCATTGAGTCATACCAATGCCACAAACACAACTTCCACTTTCACAGGTCTTATCATCATCACATGGCTTATTACAATCTCCACAATGAAGTTTATTCGAGGAAGTATCAATGCAGGAACCGCCACAATCCTTAAACAGACATATACATTTCCCTCCCTCACATACCAAATCATCCTTGCAGATCACACCGCATCCGCCGCAATGCTCCCTGTTTGTATCAAAATCATTAATACAAACCCCACCGCAATCGGTAAAGGCAGAATCACACTCACAAATGTACCCTTCTTCTTTTTTGACACAATGAGCATTGTCCTGGCATTTTTTACCATGTTCACCACAATTGTCCTCATCATCTTTTTCACAAATCTGTGGTCCGTCCGGGTTTTCCAGGTCATCTGTCAAATGATACCCATCCTCACATTCTTTGGTCACACAGTAAGCAAACTGTTCCTCCTCATTCCAGAGACAATCGACATCCACAGCATGCTCGATCCAACACGAATGCGCATGCACGCCACAATGCTCCGCCGTATCTTCTTCACAAATTTCCTTCTCTTCATAAATATGAGATTTTGGCTCGCATGATGTGATGACGCAGGTCCCCAATTCTTCATTGCATGCAGCCTCAACGACATGCGCAATTTCCATGCAGTTTTTCCCATGTGCACCACAGTTCTCGGCGGAATTCAGCTCGCATTCCATCTCATTGGGATGATAATGACTTTCACATACAGTTACACCACACTTGGCATGATAACACCCAGTTTCGATCGCATGCTCGGGTTTTGACAAATCCCCGCACTCGTTACCACACCCTCCGCAATTGTCTGAATCATTAATAATATCTTTGCAATTCCCCCCATCTGTACCGCAACTCACCCACCCCGGTTTACATTGGCAAGTTCCCATAAAACATATTTCACTTTCATCGTCACAGCTGCCACAGGACTGTTCAACGCATTGCGTCTGCCCTGACGAAACCGAGAAACCATCTGCACATCCTTTAACGATACATTTTCCCTCTGCACTGCACGCGACTTCGGTACTCCGCTCAATTTCCGTACAATTCTGTACTTCCACATTTTCATCCATATCGCGAGGCGCACATTTCTCAATTGTATTTTTACGACATTCATAAGTTTGAGTCATCTCATTGAACTCAGGATGAAAATTCTCTTTGCATGTTCGTATGACACACATACCGCCATCATCACAAGCAGCCACATCCACATTGGGAAGCATCAGACAATCGATACACGACTCGCCACATGCCTCATCCGTATTCTTACATTGGTGCCGATCATTCGAACACAGCCCCGGTTCATCACATTCATACGGCACACAAGACCCGTTCATACAGACATATCCGCTGTCACATACCTTGCATGTTTCGCCGCAATGTTCCGAATGATGTAAAATATCGACACAGCCGACTGCCTGCTCACATACTTTATAGCCATCGCCGCACACACACTTGCCGCCCTGACAAATCATTCCATTTTCACAGGCCATCCCCACCCAGTTGGGGGATTCTGGATCTGAACTTGAACATCCACCCTGCGCGCCACAGTATTCAGAATCACTAGCGGGATCGACGCAATGCCGCAACTTGCCTTCACCACAATAACGCAAATTGTCAGTACAAGACTGATAACACCCATACCCGCCAGGAATGCCATTCTCATCAGATTCATCCACAAATTTAGGATCATATTTGCAAACTTCAAATTCCTTCGGACAACTATTGGATAACTCGGATGGTTTCACAGGGGCATCAGCATCAAAGTAATCGCGGACAAAAGAAATACCTAAATTGACATTACTCCCTTCGGCGAGTACGCCATGCGCGCGATAATGTTCACAATGTGCGTAATTCTGTTTAAGGGATTCATAACCACTGTCAAAACAGGACGTCAATACGCCATTGCACTTCCATTGCCCCGATTCGTCTTCGAGTTCGCTGCACTCGCCGCAAGTGCCTGCAAAATCGGACATATCCGGCGAAAGCAAAATATAATCCTCATAGCAGTCCATATTCGAAAAAACGACATGTCTGCCATCGCGGGAATTCTTCAATTTTCCAGGAGGACAAATATCACCGCGTTCTTCGATATCTTCCAGCACACATCCCGCCAACGAAATGCAGACGAATCCGAGTATACATACGATTATTTTTTTCATCCTCTCAAATCTCCCCTCAATCCGTCATTGTTGGCATTTGGCAGAACCAATTGCCCCTTGGGCTTTCATTTTTTGTGACCGTCCTATGGTGCGCTGCACCATACGGACGGCTTTCACCGCTATGGCCTGCGGCCATACGCGAGCGAAAATGATTACTCACTCACAAACATCAAATGAATTATACTTTTTTATCTCGACATATTCACGCATTACATATCCATGACAATTAGACCCACAAAAAACTCCATACCAGCCATCGCCAGGATTTAAATCATAAATACAAATATCTGGATGTGTTGTATTGAAAGAATCTATTTCATCATAATTTGTAGTCATATCCTTTCTACACTTCAGTCGTGTTGTATTATGAATAACTCCTTCAGCCAAACAGGGTGTAGTCTCTTTATCGGATGCAGAAATATAGGCTATTTCATTATTATATAACAACCTGTATTTAGTTTTACCTGCATCATGATATCCATAAACATTATATTTATTTTTGGATCCAGGAGTGCCTTCCAATAGTCTGTCATCTTTTACCGCATTAATATCTGTTTTGCCATTACAAATATAGATAGGAAGTGATGAATCTCTACAAACACCACCGCATTTCTGCTGATTCGAATCACATACATCTTGTTGCCCACAGCTGCAACTTGAACCACTGCAATCGCACTCTCCAGATTCACACCAATGATTACACGCACCACAGTTTGATGCAGTATTTAACGGAACACACAATCCACTGCCGCAGTCTTTAGATCCATTCGGGCATTGGCAAGTTCCACCTGAACAATATTTATCCCCGGAACATGCAACGGTACAACTGCCACAATGATCGTCCGTATTCAAAGACACACACTCACTTCCGCCACATGTATCATAACCATCCGGACAAACGCAAACAGAGTCTTTGCATGTCTGGCCCGCTGGACATTCAGTCCCTCCCTCCTCACACTTGCTGGAAGGTGCTTGAACACAGTTTACACCACCAGAATCAGGTACATATCCATCTATGCAATTCGCCACACATTTATTCTCTTTACATGAATAGCTTTGTACACCTTCTGTTGGCACTTTTGTATTGCAATTATTCTCGCAGCTGCCGCACCGCTCATCGGAATTCAGAGGCACACAGTTTTTACCACCACAGAAATCCTCGCCCTCCGGGCATTGGCAAACAGAATTAATGCATGATGCACCGCCGTTACAGATGCTTCCACCTTCCTCACACGGTTTATCGTCCGTAGACACACAATGGCCGTCCCCCTGGTCGATAAAACCAGGATTGCATTCAATCAATTCACATTGCCCAGCATCATTGCATTGTACTTCTGCATTTGGAATTTTTTCACTGCAATAGGTGATATCCCCCGAATGACACTCTTCACTCTTTTTCGTACAAACGAGGTTATCGCCATTCATGCCTAATTCATAATCAGGCAGACACTCAGTAATCTCGCATTCCCCTGTCACTTTATTACAAACCGCGGTCATCACGCCGAATTTTCCAGTCATTCCAGTGCAGTTCGAACAGGATTTACCGCACTGCTCATCAGAATTCTCACAATTATTCTTGCTGCATACGGGATGATCCGCATCTTTGCAATTATCTGTTTTGCACACACTATCTTCACAAACTTCTTCAGCTTCACAACGCTTACACTCGGGACCGCAATTCTTTTCGTCATTCGTCGTATCGATACAATCGCCGCCTTTCTCATCGCTGCATCTGGTCAGCCCAGATTCACACTTGCATTCGCCCGATTGACAGGTTGCTCCATAACCACAGCGTTCCCCGCTCCAGTTGGGACTATTTTCATTGGAGTCAAAACAACCACCCTTTGCACCGCAAGCCCGATCATTCGTCAAAGGATCGACACAAGTCAGTTTGCCATCAATGGCACAATAAAGCATCGGTGCCTCACATTTCGCAACACAGCCATAGCCACCGGTCTGTTGACCTGAATTGTTCCGAAATCCGTCAAAATAAAAACATTGGTTGTAGTCCAGCGGACAATTCTGTTTCAATTCAAATCCGTCGAGGGCATTTGGATCGATGTCATGGCCAAAATGATCCTTGATAAAAGCTATCACCTCCGTCCCACTTCTATCCAGCACACCCTTTTCGCGGTAATCATCGCATAAAGCATAGGCGCGCAACATAGCAGAACCATCGCGCAAACACTGCATCCCCACTTCTTTATCACACACATACGCACCATCATCATCACGTGTGCAATGTTCGCATGAAGTAATCGAATCATCTGCTGATTCTGCCGGAATGACAATATCCTCCTTAAAACAATGAAGATTAAGGATAGGGACATACGGCTGCTGACGAACATCATCCACAACAACAGGCGGACACTGAACGCCGTTTTTTTCGACGTCTTTGAGAACACAGCCTGCCATTCCCAAAACGCAGCCAATAACAACAAATTGATAAACAGCAAACTTTATGCGACTCATAATCCAGCTCTCAGAAAGAGAAGTGAACCTTATCCCTTCGATATGATAGCATCAAATACTAAAAAAACATAGATTTAGACAGTAATAATCACGATTGTAATGAACAGTTTTCCAAAGACTGACAGTCTCAAGCATCATCTCAGGCAATAGGGATTGTAGATGCTCATCCTGAGTTATTTTCTAATTCTTCCTGATTCATAATTCTAAACAGAAATTGGCTAGAATTATAAACAATACCTCTAAAAGCATTCTATAATTTGATCGATCTATTGACAACTTCTGACAGGCGGATTATCACTAAGAGGTACAGTAATATTAAGATACTCACCATTTACAAACCCTGTTTTCTTTTTGTATGCCGCCTTATACCATCCGTTGGGTGCTGAATCCTGAAGGCAAAGAAACTCTGTATTCTTAGGAATTTTTAGCAGAGAGCCTGTCGTTGCTCCTGCATAGGGCCACAAGTTTATATTATCATCCCTTTTTGTTTGAACAGTCGCGTAACCTTTACACAACCAGATATAATCACCATCTGCATATCCTTGATTAGGTTCAACCCTATACCAGCTTGAATTCTCAGAGGCTGTGCCATAGATATACACAGGATGTCCCAAATATATCTGAGCATATCCATACTTATCGGGCTTTGAAGGAGCATCACGAATCGGTAAAAATTCTTCTACTTTGGGTGCGCCCTTAATCACAGCCCCCACACAAGCTCCGCCACATTTTAATTCATCAGGCTGGCAAGCCACATCAGGAGGTGGTTCTGTGGTCTTCTTCACACAGTCATCACCGCTATCATTCGGTACATAATCTGTATAACAATGTAAAATGCACTCGCCACCCGAACACGTATAATTCCCTTTAGACGGATCTTTTAGCATAGCATTGCAATTATGATTGCATACACCACAATGCGATGCATCATTCTGAACATTTACGCATTTACCTCCACAATTTAATTCTGGAAATGTACAAGTTTCAACGGGGGGATCTACCGGGGGATCCACCGGAGGATCTACAGGGGGGTCGATAACATCAGAAATGAGCTCACAATGTCCGGAATCATTACATTTTACATTTTTCCCTGGAAAAACATCGACACAGTCAAAAAATTCACTGGAATCAGGCTGCCCACAATTATTGATATCATTTTTGACACAGTGCGTATAACTCGGATGGATATGATACCCCTGTGCGCATCTTTGAACTTGGCATATCCCCAATTCTATGTCGCAGCCAGCTTCCTCAACATTATCGAGATTCGTGCAGTCTGTGCATGATTTGCCGCATTCGGTGTCGGTATTCTTACATATTCCCTCAGACGTCATGCATAGAGACTTGCCCTCTTCCTGACATTCGTCATTGACACACTTGCCATCAGAACACTTTTCCCAATCTTTACATCGCTGACAAGAAGGACCACAAAATGCTTCGTTGTTCGTAACATCCACACAACGAAGACTGTCTCCGTCGGGGCACGGGGAATCTTTCTCATTAGCACAGACACATTCTCCGTCCACGCATTCCATGCCTTCGCCGCACTGTTTGCCCCACCAGTGGGCGCTATCCTCCATAGAATCTGTACATTGCCCCCTGGCACCACAAAAATTGGCATTTATTTCCGGATTAATACATTGCTGCGAATCGCCGACCTTGCAATAGATTGCGGGTTCCTGGCAGTTTTGCAGGCACCCGTAAGCACCAACTGAATCACCAGAATCATCCGTATAATCCTCATCATAATAGCATCGGGCATAATCAACAGGGCAATTCGAACTCAAATCGAATTGAGCCATCTCATCCTGCGATAACTTATTTCCCCAAATCCCCGCCATGAATTGGATTGTACCGTCCTCACCCTCTGGAGGACATTTGTTGCCCACGGGTTCGACATTTTCAAGCACACAGCCGAAAGACAGGACAATACCGCCGAGAATCGCTATTTTAGCAAGCAATGTACTTCCAATCTTCATCATTAACCCTCAAGCATTCTTGAAATATCACATCAATTTAAAGCATATCATCCCCAGGGCATCGAACCGCATCCCTGTGAATGGAATATTGGAGCGCAGCAGGTATCCAATATGAGCAAATGGAGGGTGCATAGATTGAAGCACCAACTGGCGCAGAAAACAATGCGAATGATCGATTGCAAACGATGACTTGCACGGGGGTAGCGGCGTATCGCAAAGCGATAGCCGCGCAGGGGGCTTGCCCCCTACCAAAACCAAATACTTTGTACTATCATCGCGGCAAACAAAGCGAAAAAAGCCAGGTTCCTATTCAGTCCCTGGCCATATCATTGTTAGTTCAGAGCAAATGCTGCAACAACATCCGTGTTTACAGGCCAATCGCCATCGAGCTTTTGATTGAGCAAAATCACGACGCGTTTGCTATCGGGCGTCCAAAAAGCATTTTTTATGCTGATTTGCGCGACCTTCGTCTTGGTAGGATTAGAGAAGATAGGTGCATAGCCGAGGGTCATCGACTGTTCACCGGCCGAAAGCGTCAGCTGCATATTTTCACCAATGACCATTCCACCGAGCTGATACCCTGCAGGTGCAACCAACCCGGGAACATAATTGCCATTGATGCCATAGACGGAGACTTCCTTGGATTTGAGCGCTTTTTCGAGCGATGATCCATTCAAGGGGTAAACGAGTGTAGGCCCTTGACCGCCCACTTTATAGATGACGAGCGATTTACCAGAAAGTTTACTCCCCTGAACGATAGCATAAAAATCGGGATTGAAACCAAAACCGACAAAATCCATTGTAATTTTGTCAGTATCCTGTGCAACAGCATCTGCCGGAGAAGAACTCACAGCAGCGAACCCAGCACAGGCGAGACAAGCGGCAACGGCAACAGAAGAAAGGATTTTTAGGTATTTGTGTTGAGTTTTCATAATAACCTCCCAAAAGAAAGCATAACCGCAGGAGAGATAATATCAAAAAATCGTGCCAACAATTAGCCCCTGACAAAAGATTGTGTCATGGTAACCGCCGAACCCGAGAATGGAGCAAATTTCCAGCGGTCGCGTTTAGCTTCGAGGCAATTGTTAAAGCTTTCCGGAACATCCTCGAGTACTTTGAACTCAGAGACATTCCCTTCGGGCTGTACGGTGAGCCGCAGGCGAACTTTATCGACATTGAGATTTCCGTTTTTGGCTTCGCGCCTGAAGCACTCACCCACCGTGACGGAGACCATTTTCAGACCAATTTTAAAAGCATCGCGGGAATTCGTATTTCCAATCGAATACTTTGACCCCTGGACTGCATCGGTATTTGCAAAATCATCGGCCTTTTGTAAAACGACATTGGCGCGTCCATCCTGCTTGACGACTGGCTGTTCGACAGGTGCATCCACATTGTCATCCTGCGATCCGTAGAGTGCTTCCATCGCTTCCTGAGTTCCGGAAGGTGCATTTGTGTTAGAATTGCCGGAATTACGGGAACGATGTGAACGATGTTCTGGAGTGGGTTCAACCTCAATAATTTCAAATTCATCATTGGGCACGAATTCATCCAGCTCATCACTCGTAATGGCTCGACCGCCGGTTTGATTAAACGTCGGCTGATTCAGCATTACGGCATTATCCTTCTTTTCTTCTTTGACCATGCTGTCATAGGCAATCGCGCCCACGACAATTAAAATGAGACCGACAACAACTGCAATGAGCAACCAGCTTTTGCGGCTTTCTTTTTTCTGGACTTTCATGAGATGTTCAAGCTGAATGAGCTGTGAAGCCTCACTTACACTCGCTTCTTCTGCCAGATTTTTGTCTTGTTCTTCAGATTCCTTAAACAAATCGGCATAGCGAGCTTCCAAATCATCCAGTTGATGGTGTGGAACCTTGGCCTTTGCGACACCAGAATCCTCGCCGGTATCTAACTCAATATCCCCAGCCGTGAAGAGTCCCTCTGCACCAGCGATGGCATCCTGAGCCGACACTCTGGTGGGTTCATCCAAATCAATCGCTTCGATTTCGACGGGATATTCTTTTTCTGCCTCCTCAGAGGTAACGTTTTCTGTCACTGTAGACTGATGGACCATGGAGAGCATTTCAGAAGCAGAGACAACTCTCTGAGCCTCATCACCGAGTTCGGCAGCATCCGCCATATCCACATCAATGGACTCCAGTTGGATAGCATCTGCATCATTCAAGTTGTCATCCGTGAGATGCTGACTATTTTCTTCTGGCTTGGCCGACTCGGTCGTTGCAATCAAAACCTCTGGTACCTGTGCCAAATCTGCCGGAACTTTTTCATCTGTCTGAGATGTTTCCTTTGATTTGGGCTCGTCATCCGAAGCTCCACGAAGCTCGTCCATTAAAGGAACAGCGCGAACGACGGACACTTCTTCGTCAAGGTCGATATCATCCAGCTCCATATCAGAAGTGGACGAACTTGCATCCGAATCAGAGGTTTGGGATGTTGGTATCGGAATTTCCAGGGAAGGATCATCTTCAGGTTCGATACATCCCAAATCAATGCTTGGCAAAGCGGACTCATCACTTTCCGAAGCAACAGCTTCAGAAGCGGATGGCATTGAGGTTGCAGGCTCGGGCACGGATTGAGAAGCTGCCGAAAGATCGCGTTCCTCGGATGCAGATTCACGACTATTTTTATCACTATCCTTAGAAATATCCGGGATGGTCGAAGTGTCTGTATCTCTGCCGGAATTGTCGGTACTTTCTTTCTGAACAGAAGCTTCCTCTTCGGGCGTTTTTTTATTTAATTCTGCAGCCGCATTGAATACGGGCTTGGAAATCTGGGATGAAGACTTGGCCCCTTCCTGCTGTACAGACTTCAAAACGGATGAGGACGCCATACTGCGCAAACCGGCAAATCTAGGAATTCCAGACGGCCTGGGGAGCCTCGAGTCATCCAGTTTTTCGTCTTTGGAAGCCGTTTCGTCTTTACGGATATTTGAAAAGAGAGAGGAAATATTCGGGGAAGGATTGGCAGAACTTGCAAAAGCCGAACTATTGTTATCCTTATCCTCTTTTGTCTCCTTTGGCTTCGACAACGCAGCAATGCCCGAAAGAGAGGGAAAAGGTTTTGCCATTTCCGGCGCTGCGCCATCTTTGCTTTCTGCCTTAATGGAGGGAGAAATGACATCCAAAGATTGGAAGGACAGGAAAGGCATCGGCCCACGCACACGCGTCTTATCCGATGCATCTTCCTCTTCTTCTGATGCATGGGAGAACTCATCCACAACAGGAAGTCCAGGATGCGTAGGTACATCGTTATTGACGGATGCTGCATTTTCCGGGACACCGGCCAATTTAGCCAGGGATGCGCGCTGACGTTCTAAAAGCAGGCCATTCGAACTTTGGAGCCGTTGTTTTAATCCGGGCAAATCCGGCGACGACTTGGGTTTACCAATTTCGAAACTCCCACTGCTCTTCGTTCCCGTAAAAAGCGGTGGTAAATTGGCATCACTTTTGGGAGGTGGTTTGACAGGCGGCGGCGGTGGCGGCGGCATCAAGAGCGCGCTTGCAAACGGTTCTACTTCAAGTACAGGCTTCCATTCGGAAAAACTTTTGCGCCAAATATAGCATTGTTCTAATTTAGGCGCCATTTTATCCGTCAAAAGCCGATTTTTTAACTCGATCTCAGTGAATGGACCGATGCTCTCACCATCGATAGAATAATACCACGACGGAGATTCATTCTGGAGACGGCTCGGTGTGTTCACACCGCTTTTTTGCCACTTTCCCAATGTACTGTTGGGTGGATTCTCTGTTTTTTCAACACGCGTTGTAATGACATGGCCACACTTCTGGCATGTCAGACGTAAAACATTTTTGACGATCTTATCATCCGGTACAATATATGTTGTTTGGCACTGTTCACAAACGATGCGCATGAACTTCTCGCTCAATCCTGGCTTGCATAAACTGCAGCCTAAAAGAAGTAAACACCCCCATATATTATTATATCACACATCGCGCCTAAACATCAATTTGATAAACGACCTGATTATCAAAAGGTAACATTTAATTTGTGGCGTCCTTGTGCGGTCGCACTACGGCCGCCCCATTCGGCCTATTTGCCTGCGGCAAATACGGCCTCATTAGAGCCCCGCAGGGGCGACACAGC
>DGWW01000164.1 GCA_002395385.1 Myxococcales bacterium UBA4248 | reverse complement strand
AATCGTCAATACAATAATGGATCTGAACATACCATCCTCCTTCATCTGCCCCTTATACCAAATCCATGACCCATTATCTATTATCCATACCCATAAAAAAGGCAGCGTATGGCCACTGGCCATAGCTGCCTTCGAGCGGCGTGCGCAGCAGCCGCGAAAAGCGAGCGCATTGGGCAAAGCCCAAAAGCGAGCATAGGATTAATCTTTCTTTTCCCACTTGCCGGGATTGACGAGCTTAAGATCGCGATATCCCTCGGCATTGGCCTCGACCGTGCGCATATCAAAGCACACGCCGGCTTTCTGGCTGCCATCCTCGTTCTTTGCGGTCACGCATTTGAGCTGAGAGCGTTCATTGACGATGGGATCATAGATGTTATAGCCGTGACAATCGCTGTCCTGCTTACAGCCAGGGAAGCACCCGCGGACATCCAGTGTGGCTGAACGCTTAAGAGATGCAATGCTGATGCTCATTACAAAATCCATCAGGACTTCACCGTTCGGGCATTCCGTAAAGTTATCCGGATCATACTCGCCAAATTTGGCAAATCCGCAGATGGTATCATTGTTGAGTTTAATGGCATCCTCTGGGCTGTTGCACATCATGTCGCCTTCCGGACATTCATTGCTCGGATTACATTTGCTCATGGCGAGGATGCACATGCCGTTCGGGAAATAGATCGCAGGCTTAATACCTTCGACATTCGTGCTTCGCAGGCATGCACGGGTCGCCCCTTTGTAACTCTTGTCGACGCCATCACAGCCATAAATAATGCCATTTGCAACGTCCGTATAGCCTTTGATCACACTCATGGATTCCTGAAGTTCCGGACGCTCATAGCCTGCATAGTTGCATGCAGGACCAAAGCAGAAACAAGGTTCACCAATAATCTGCTTATCTGCAGGCTTATTCAGGAAATCCGTGTCCTTAAAATATTCACTCAATTTGCAGATACTGACGAGATAGTCGACAATCTCTGACTTGCCGGTCTTATGCCAATCCGGCATTTCTTTATCGCTCACGGGCACACAGCTCGACGAATAACCAGTGTCACCGGGTTGCTGATTTGAATTATTCGGACGAGCCGCTATATCGGTCTTTCCTGTTTGACTGGTTTGACCTTTGTCATCGTCATCACTGTCTTCTTCACATGCCGTAAAAACACAGGTTGCCAATGAGATTGCAGACAAAAAAGCCAATGCACGTGTAAAAGTATAAGTCATATCTCGAACTCCATTTCGAATGGCAATCAGTAAAAGGGCATAGCACCCCAAAACACGGCCTTCTAACGGATGATGTTCCCGATTATTCATTGGCGCACGGCTGGATTTGCAATTTTAATTTGGCTCAAAGATTTTCGTTTTCCGCATTCCGAACCAATACAAAACCACGTGCTTCTTTGCTCCAGGACAATTCCAGCCCGTTGTCATTTGCCAATTGTCTGCCGATTGCCAAACCAAGTCCCGTTCCGGAATCCTTGGTCGTATAAAATGGTTCAAAAATGCGAACAGCATCGGCTTCCGAAACGCCTGGGCCATCATCTTTAAACAGAATCCGCAAAGGTGAACTCGATGCAATGACGCTCAGGTGTCCTTTCCCATGGGTTGCCTCACACGAATTGCGCCACAAAGTCATGACAATCTGGCAAATGGATGTTTCATCCGCATGGAACTGCATATCCTCGGGAATATCAATATCGATAACCATTTCGCGATTGGCAGGATCGCGCAAAAAAATACTTTTTTGTTTTTCAATGATATGGCGCAGACACAGGTCTGCAGGCATGAGCTTGGGCTGCCGCGAAAAAACCAGAATATCACTGAGCAATGCATTGAGCCTGTCAATTTCACTTCCCATCATCTGGCAGATTTCTCGCTGCTCCTCATCATGAGAATCTGCCTGGAGCATTTCATTGCACCCGCTGATACAGGCAAGCGGATTGCGGATCTCATGGGCTACTTTGGCTGAAAATTCTCCCAAGACTGCCAACCTCTGCTGCTTGGCACGCTCCATCTGTGCCTTTCGCTCCTCGGTGACGTCCAGAATGTGATACCCCGAAAACACATTGTCATTGCTAAAATGAAAGTTAAATGAAGCAATCTGAAAATACCGGTCATGATGTTTTAAATCCCATTCCGTCATTTCCGGATTTGGGGCAGTATCGATAAGAGAATTCTCGGTATTTAAGGTGTCCCCAAGCATTTTCTTTGCACTGGGATTGGAATAAAGAATGCGTTTGTTGTTTGGATTGGTAATGACAATTCCAATGGGCAGAGCATTGAGCATGTGCTGATAGATGCCGCGCAAATGGGCAAACTGCCGATCCGTTTCAATGAGATTTTTTTGAACCCGATCATATTGATGTGCCAGCTGTCCCATCAAAAAACCGACCCCAAGCGCGGCCAAACCCAGTGAGACAAAACGACTTAATATTTCACCTTTAGGGTAAATCACCGTCCCAAAGAGTTCCAGAATAAGCTCGCTATACCGGGAATACAGCAGAGACGGAAAAAAATAGAGCACGGTCAATACGACAGAAACACTCAAAGCCCCCGCAATGCCGCCGACTCTTTTTAAAGTAATGCCGCCGTAAAGAGGAATTATCAGGAAAAGGTATAAAAAAGGACTCGAATAAAAACCTGTCAGGCTGACAAAAATGGCTGCCAGTATCGAGTCATGCACCATTCCGATATAAGTGACGGCCTTAATCCATACATTGCGCAGCAGAGCAACACAGCAGATACTCGTAAATACAAATATTTCAATGATGCATCCAAGAAGCGTCCTGGAAGCTAACGTCAATTCATAAGAAGAGCTTCCGTGCAGCCAGATAATGCTATAGATGAGCACGAGCACGGCATAAACACACCGCACCAGTGTAATGGATTTGAGAGATGAGCGAATCTTCGACACATTCTGCCCATCAGACGGGATGGGAATCGTCTGTGAATCGAGCCGCTCTATCTCTTCCTTTTTTTCAGGCATCTGTTTAATTCGTAATTCGCAATTCGTAATTCGTAATGAATCAGGCATTCTCATTGTATTTCTAAAGCATAAGTAAGCTTTAGAATGACACTTGGGTGTTTGCAAATTCAATTACGCATTACGAATTATGCATTCAGAAACTTTTCCCCCTTAACTTCAGACTTTACCTTGGGTGTCTGCAAATTGAATTACGCATTACGAATTGTGCATTATTAAATGATATCATCATCATTCATGCACTTGAGCGTCATCGCCCTTGCATTGTCGATCGACATGGTGAGTTCATAATTATCGTTCATATTGGCGAGATTTTTGGCGCGATCGAAATAATGAAGGGCGAGGTCATAGCGTTTCATGTTGAGCAGCGAATAACCAATTTCATATTGGATGACACCATCGCGTTTGTCCGAATCCCGCGAGGATTTATCTTCCTCAAAACCTTTGATATTGCGGTTAAACGGTAAATTGATGAGCTGATCGATTGCAGCCTTGCCTTCGTCGAGCTTGCCCATATCAATATAAATGAGGCCCCGCACCCGGAGTGCAGCCGCATGTTCATCGGGGAATGTCTTTTCGAACTGGTCTACGAGCGCCAGGGCATCGTCATAAGACTTTGTACTCACATAATCCCAAATCAGTTCAAGATAAATGTCTTCGATGCACAGTTCTTCAGGACGTTTGCGCGTTTTGATAATGCTCATGGCGATTTCCCGGAACATATCATGCAATTCAAAGCGCATGCAGTTGAGGGCAACCATCCAGCGCTGAAGTGGAGCGAGTTTTTTCCAGGGGTAGGCTTCGATTTCTTCTTTGCCAAGCGACTGAAGTGCCTCAAAACGGCTGCGTTCCGCCTCGGTCAGGCTGTCCCAGTCGAACATCGGGTTAAACCCAACTTCTTCTTCGAGAACGATTGTCGAAAGCGCTTTTGCCGAGTCCTCATCTTCGAGTTTGCGAAGCATCGCAATGTCACTCTCATCCTCGGCAAATACATCCTCAGATTCACTCTCATCGCGGTCTTCCTCATCTTCCGCCACGTCTTCTTCGACTACCGACGGTTCGAGGTCATTGAGATCATCAAAATTGTCATTATCCTGACGTTTCTTTTTCGCCATATTTCAAACCTGTCTAAAAAAATAATGCACCCCTCTCAAAAGGCACATTTTCGAGCCTAATACTCTAATGTTCCCTTTGCACACTGTCAACTTTTTATCGCATTTTGGCCGCCGGCTACTGCCTGCGGCAGTACGCCACGGCGCGCATGTCTATTGCCTTTCAGGCAATACGTCATGCGATATTTTGGGGGATGCGCACTCCCCCACAAAAAATTAAAAGCCGCGTATGGGATGCAGTCCCATAGCGGCTTTCAGCGTGCGTATGGGGCAACGCCCCATAGCAGCTGCACAAAACAATCCCCTTTGAATTATTTCACGAGCCAGAGCTGGAAATTGTTCGACGTAAGGTCGAGCACATCCGTCGAAGTCTCGGTGCCATCGAACAGATTCTTCAAATTGTAGCTTTGACCCAATTTGCATTTGCCGGGAGCATGACCGCTGTTGTCAGCCAAACCGATACCAACGATGATGGACTCACTGCCATCTAATGTCATCTTGAAACACTCGGTAGAATTATCACTTCCTTCTATTTCTTTGAAGATTTCTTTTTTGCCACGGCTCAGAGCCTTGTGGGCACGACGGATATTTACAACCGACTGTACAAATCCCAGGGTGGTCTTTTGCTGTTCATTAAGATCATTGCCAAACAGCATCATACGGCGGTTGTCGGGATCGTTCGAACCGGGCATGCCAAATTCATCACCGTAATAAATGAGAGGGATACCGGGCTGGGTGAGCAAAATCATCCAGGCAGCCATCAAACGATTGTATGGCGTCCAATCCGAAGGTGTCGGATTATTGCCCCATTTGTTCTCATTTTGGGCTGAAGCAACCGATATGGCTCGTGCCACGTCGTGGTTGCCCATAAAGGTACCCATCAGGTCAGATTTGAACCCGCTCTCGTAACCAGTTTTGCCCTCGCGAACTGCCTGATACAGGCCATTTCCTCTCAGGACATTGCCAATGATGTAGTAAAGCGGAAAATCAAACTGGGCATGCAGCAAATCATCGCCAATGTATTTGTTGAGCAAAGCCTTGGCGCTGTCGTCACCACCCGTAAATGTTTCACCCACCATATAGAACATAATGCCCGAATTGGCATAAAGCGATTCGGTAGCAGCGCGCAATTCTTTAATAAACTGAACGTTCATGTGCTTGACGGCATCGACGCGGAAACCGTCGATGTTGGTGTTCTTAATTAGCCAAACGGCATGATCGACCATGGTTTTGCGGGCATCGGCATTTTCGTAGTTAATGTCGGGCAAATCCGCCGAGAACCAGCACTTTTCAGAATAATTGTCCCAGCCCCAACCGTTATTGTCATCGCAAATCGTAGGTTTACCAACATCGTTGAACCAATCCTGATGTTTTTGGAATACTGGGCTGTCCTTGAACACATGATTGGCAGCAAAGTCTACAAGGACGCGGATGCCGCGTTTATGGCATGCATCAACCAACGCCTTCAGTTCATCCATCGTACCAAAGTGATCTTCAATGGCAGGCAGACCATTGAAATCGCCCTGATTGTAATCTGTCATAAAGGCCGTAACTGGCCAATAAGAATGATAAGCCGAATAATTGTGCGTATCACCATTGGTGCCGGCACTTGTCGCTTCGGTATTCTTTGTAACGGAAGAAATCCAAAGTGTGTTGACGCCAAGTGCATCAAAATAGCCCTCTTCGACTTTCTTGCGCAGACCTTCAAAGTCACCGCCATACCAGTCGGTGGCCGATGAATTTTCCCAGGTTCCGGATTTCTTATCGTTGCCCGTATTGCCATTGAAAAAACGATCCGTAAAGGCAAAGTACAGAATGGCATCGTGCCAGTCAAACTGCTCGCATTCGACCCAAACGGGAATGTAGATGTCATTGCCATCAACGGTTGCATAATACGTATATTTGCCATTCTCTGGCACAGTATCCGTAATGGTATTGCCGTTGGTCTGAGGGCTCACACCACCGCTGACATTGGATGGGGCACCTTTCAAATCGATGGTAATGTTCAGGCCATCGACCTTGATGCTGTTTACCTTGGCATTGCCATTGGTGACATTAATGGTATAGTTGCCACCGGTACCATCACAAGTCACAGGTTTCGGGCAGCTGTCGCCGGTACAAGGCTGCGGGCCGGGGCCGGGATCGACCGTAGAGCCGCCGCATACGCCATCACCGGTTTCATCGTAGCATACCGTGCCACCGCAAGCGTTTACGGTATATTCGTTATCACAAAAATCTCCCACGCATTTGGACGGATCAGATTTAAAAGAATCTTCACCCCAGCCATCGACATAGTATTTATATCGATGCGTTTCATTTTGAGCCCACTTGACTGTGAGCGTGTGGGTACCATTGCCGTCGGAAGTCATCTTATATGCCGGATCGCCAACCTTCCAGGCATCACCTTCCATACTGAAATCCCCGACCAGATAAACATCCCAGTCCTGCTCACCGCCGGAATTCTTGGATGTCCATTTATTATGGAATTTGAAGGTCGTCGTGCATTCACCTGGCTCCGGGCCGGGACCAGGGTTGTCACCGCCCTGCTCCACATAGCTGATGGTCTGACCGCACATGCTGGTGTCTACCACATTATTACAAGTGTCGCCTACGCATTTGTTGGGATCAGATTTATAGGAATCATCGCCCCAGCCATCGACATAAAACTTATATTCAAATGATTCGTTTTCATTGAGTTTCAATGTATAGGTATGGGTGCCGTTCCCATTGGAATTCATCTTATAGCCGTCGGTCGTTTTCCAGCTGCCGTCTTCGTTGGTATTAAAACCGCCGACCAGGTAAACATTGTAATCATTATCGCCACCGCTGGCCTTGTTCGTATAGATGTTGGTGTATGAGA
Source organism: Myxococcales bacterium UBA4248 (assembly GCA_002395385.1). GTDB lineage: Bacteria > Myxococcota_A > Bradymonadia > UBA4248 > UBA4248 > UBA4248. The sequence continues at coordinate 11,453 of DGWW01000164.1, read as the reverse complement.
AAGTCACCTGACAGCCATCGCTCGGGCCGGGGCCGGGGCCGGGGCCGGGATTATCCGATTGTGTTTTTTCATCAAAAGAGACAACCGTCCCGCATTCAGCCTTGAATGTATTATTCTCGCCGTCATTTGCACCGTTTGCATTAAAGCGCCAGCTGTCGGTTTCGCCCCAACCCGAAACATAATACTTAAAGCTATAATCACTGCCCTTTGTGAACCGACTATCTTTATCCAGATCGACGACGAGCTTGCGAACACAGTTGCCGCTGTCCGTCAAGGCAAAGTCTGTATTGGCAGGATCCCAGTTGTTCATCGTACCGATTAGATATACCGGCCAATCCTGGGTTCCGCCAGTTGACTGGCAGGTATCCACATTCGTGTATTGGAAGGTCAGTGCACAATCAGGTGCAGGCGGCTCGACCGGTCCGGGACCGGGCTGATTTGCACAGGTCGGATCTTTGCTCTCACAGCCATTTCTGTAGTCCTTGTCACAATCAAAGTAATTGGCATGGCATACGATATAGCATTGTTGGGTCTCATTGTTACATGCGCCACTCGAAGTGTTGGGCAATGACTCACAATCGACATCGCATTGACTGACAAAATTCGAGCGTTTGTCACCATCGTCATCGCAGCCGATCATTGTAATTGCTGCCAGACACAGACATAAACCGGTTAGACTAAAATTCTTCATCACAACTCCTGTTCCCTCTGTTGGGCTATACAAAACGCCCCGTTGTGGCGGTGCACAACGGGCATAATTCCTTGTCTATCATAATGAGCCATCCTAAGCGATGGCTCAAGAAAATTAATTCATAACCTCGTAAACCTGGAGGCGATCCGTGCTCAGATCGAGCCCAGAAGTTGTAAATTCCGGTGCATCCGTATTGAGCAGATTTTTGAGCTTGTAGGAACCATTCAGCGAGCATCCCGAATTGTCACCACCATCGGCACGCGAAACGCCGACAATGACAGAGGGGCTGCCTTCCTTGACGAGTTTATAGCACCAATAGCCACCGCCGTATGACAGATTTTCACGATGGCCGCGCGTAATGGCCTCGTAACGATTACGGATCTGGCCCAGTTTGCTGACATAGTCGAGCATCTGTTTCTGCTGGCCGCTCAGATCATCGCCGAATTCCATCATGCGACGGTTATCGGGATCGTTCGAACCCTCCATGCCGTATTCGTCGCCATAGTAAATGAGGGGAACACCGGGGTTGGTGAGCAAAATAGTCCACGCAGTCTTGACCTTGAGGTACGGCAGCCACTGTTCATCGGGAATCTGGGAATTGCTGCCCCATTTGCCCTGATTCTGCCCGGCGGCCACCGAAATGGCGCGAGCCACGTCGTGATTGCCCATAAACGTGCCCATCAAATCCGAATTGAAATGATTGCTCAGCTGGGCAACCGCCGCGTAATTGCCGAGACCAAGAATATGGCTCTGAAGCGCATAATACATCGGGAAGTCGAACTGGGCATGCAGAAGATCGTTGCCGATGTACTTGTTCAGAAGTCCGACGTCGCCCGTGAAGGTCTCACCCACCATGTAGAACATGATACCAGTATTGGCAAAAAGCTTGTCGGTGGCCGCACGCAAGTCCTTGATAAAATCGATCTTCATGTGCTTGACGGCATCGACCCGGAATCCGTCAATATTCGTCTTCTTGATGAGCCATATCGCATGATCGACCATTGCCTTGCGGGCGTATTCATTCTCATAATTGATGTCAGGCAGATCCTGCGAGAACCAGCATTTTTCCGAATATCTGTCCCAGTTGTTGTTGTTGTCACACAGCTGGGGGTTGCTGCTGTCGTTAAACCAGTCGGGGTGCTTCGAAACCATCGGACTGTCTTTGTGAACATGATTGGCGGCAAAATCGACGAGAACGCGGATGCCCTGTTTATGACATGCGTTCACGAGGTCAGCCAAATCCTGCTCCGTCCCAAAATGCGGCTCTATGGCTGTAATATTCACACCGACACTCTTGGCGCCTTCAAACTCGCTCATCGTGCTGTCGGACATGAATGAAGACACTGGCCAATATGAATGATAGGCCGAGTAGCTGTGCATGTGGTCACTGCCCGTACCCCAGCTGATGTCCTGCGTATTCATGCTTACAGACGAAATCCACAGCGTGTTGACACCGAGATCCTTAAAATATCCGGCCTCGACTTTTTCTTTTAAGCCCTTAAAGTCACCACCCATCCATCGTGCATTTGAGGTCTTGTCGACGGATGCATTCGTTGCGGGATTGTTGTTGCTACTGTCGCCGTCTTTAAACCTGTCTGTAAACGCAAAATACAGCACGGCATCATGCCAGTCGAAAGCCTTGTCCTCAACCCAGACGGGAACATAGAGCTCGCTGCCATCCGAACCTTTCACAATATACGCATATTTACCATTGGCTGAAACAGTATCCGTGATCGTATCACCTTCCACGCCAGTGATTGCCGTACCATCACGGGTAACACTTTCGACGGTCACGTCGCCGCTCAGTTCAACTTTGATAGTCACTTTTTTGCTGCTCACAGTAGGCGGCGTTTTTAACGTGATTGAACCCTCGACATGGGGCGCCGGCGGATCGACAGGATCGTTTCCAAGCGGGGCATCGACGAATTTGACGACCTGATCACAGGTGGACATATCGATCAAACTATTGCAATCGCTGTCGACGCAAGTGCCGAGGTTTGCACGGTAGGAATCCTGATCCCATCCATTTACATAATATTTATATTTATATTGTTTATCCTTATCCAGTTTGATCTTAATGGTATGTGTACCATTGCCATCCGAAGTCATTTTGAGGTTTGCATCGGCTTCTTTCCATTCATTCATTTCGCCGATCAAATAGACATCAAAATCATTTGTTCCGCCAGAGGCTACGCTCGTCCATCGGTTGACATAAATGAACGTGGCATAGCAATCCTGGACAACGGGATCTCCGGGTTTGGGATCTTCTGGCTTTGGATCCTCAGGTTTAGGATCGACAGGTTCAATCGGATTGGGGTTTCCATGACCGATTTCCATGCCGCACTTATCCAATTTAAAGTGTCCGTTGCTCTGGCCGTCTTCGGCATCGGTCTTCCAGCTGTCATCGGCCCAGCCATTGATATAATATTTATAATCATATTCTGCGCCTTTTTTGAGCTTGACCGTCTTGACGTGTGTACCATTGCCATCCGAAACCATCTTCCAGGCTGGATCGGCAACTTTCCAGGTGCCATCCGATTCAGCATTAAAACTGCCGACGACATAGACATCAAAATCGGCTGCACCACCCGATGTAACATTTGTCCATTGGTTATAATAGGTAAATGTGACTTCGCAGTCGCCATCATCCACGACAACGGGATCTTCCGGTTTAATAATATCTCCGGGCTTTGCTTCTTTTTCGACATATTTATAATTTGCGCCGCAGGTGCCATCCGTGATCATATTACCATCTGCGCTGAGCGAGGCTTTGTTATCGACACGATAGCTGTCATCACCCCACCCGGACACATAATATTTGTATTCAATCTTGCTGCCCTCTTCGATTTCTATCGTAATGGAACGCTCGCATTTTTCATTGGCAGACATCATATAAGTGCCATCTGCAGGCTGCCATTCGTTCATACTGCCGACGAGAAATACATCGTAGTTGGCGTCGCCACCGGTTGTATCACACGTATCTGCATTCACATAAGTAAATGTAACTGTACATTTGTTGGGCTCCGGACCGGGGCCGGGATCGTTGCAGGATGCATTCGGATCGGCTGCTTTTTCAACGAATGTCACAGTTTTTCCGCATTCTGCAGTCACAACATTGTTACCATCCGCATCTTTCGAAGCGCCATCATCGGCACGATAACTGTCCTGCCATCCTTCGACAAAGAATTTATACTGATATTCCCGGCCTTCCTCGACATCAATCGTAATGCTTCGTTCACAATTGGCACCGGCGGCCATCGCCATCTGAGGATCGGCCTCTGTCCAGGGCTCTGTCTGCATCGAACCAATCAGGAATGTATTGTAATCCTTGTCTGCACAGGTCGCCAGACAGGTGTCCGCATTCGTATATTTAAACGTCATTTTGCAGACGACATCGGGACCAGAACAGGAACCTTCGACTTCGCAGCCATTCGCAGGATCGGCATCACAGTTGTTGTAGCCATCTTTACAGGATTGAATCGTACATGAATTATTGTTACACGAAACCTCGCCAACATTGGGCAGCGTCGAACACTCAGGCGTGCAGATATTTGGATCGGACGGCGGAGGCGTGCATGCGCCTTCATGCTCACAGCCATTGTTCCACAGAGCATCGCAGTTGCTGTATCCGGGCATACATCCCTGAATCACACACGAACCATTATTGCACGAACCACTGGCGACATTGGGAAGTGAAGAACAATCCTGAGAGCAGGTTTCGCCCGAGTATCCTCCCGAACAGGCGCCAAACTTTTCACAGCCATTGGAACTCTCATGATCGCAATCGTTATAACCTTCATCACAGGCATCGATTACACATACATTGTTCTGGCATTCTGCCGATGCGACATGACTCAATGAACCACAATCTATCATGCAGCCATTGTCGTGTATGGACTTGCTGTCATTGGCACAGCCTGCAATAGAAAGTGCCGCAAGACAACAACATAAACTCGTCAGATGAATTCTTTTCATTTTCCGCTCCCGTGTACAAACTCACAAAATGGCCAAAGGCCAATGGATATATTCCAGAAAACTAGCGCCAAATGCCTAAAAAACAGGGCATTCATGAGGAATGCCCTGTCATATATATTATTTTACGATATAAACATTGAGTTTGTTCATATCGCCTATTTCGATGCGGGATGCATCAAATTCGCCCTCATCCGGATTCAGTGCATTCTTCAGCTTATAATTGCCTTTCAAATCACACGAACCATTATTTAAGCCAATCGCAACGATAATGCTGTCAGAACCATCACTGACTTTATAACACCACACATTGCCGTCAATCGTCAGATCCTCTCTCTGACCACGTCGAAGCGCTGTATGCTCAGCACGCAATTTGCCTAACTGCTGGACATAACTTAAAGTACTGGCCTGTTCGCCATTGAGACCATCGAATTTCATCATGCGGCGGTTATCCGGATCATTCGATCCTTCCTGTCCGTATTCATCGCCATAATATACGAGAGGAACACCAGGATTGGTCAGCAAAATTGTCCAGGCAGTCTTGACTTTGAGATAAGGCCCCCAATCCGTCACTTCACCGTTTGCCCCCCATTTGTTCTGATCCTGACCGGCTGCAATCGACAGTGCTCTGGCCACATCGTGGTTGCCCATAAAGGTTCCCATTAAATCAGAATTATATCTCTTGGCCTCATTATAGGCATTCTGAACTGCCCCGAGATTGCTTCCCTGAAGGATATTGTCGCGAATGGCAAAATAGAGCTGGAAGTCGAACTGGGCATGAAGCAAATCATTGCCAATATAATTGTTTAATTTATTAATATCACCGTCAAAGGTCTCGCCAACCATATAGAACATCGTGTTGGTATTGGAGAACAATTTTTCAGTGGATGCCCTTAAATCCTTAATAAACTGAATGTGCATGTGCTTGACAGCATCGACGCGGAAACCGTCAATATTCGTCTGTTTGATGAGCCAGATGGCATGATCAACCATGGTTTTACGGGCATCTGCATTCTCATAATTGATATCGGGAAGATCCTGTGAGAACCAGCATTTTTCAGAATAATTGTTCCAGTTGTCGTTGTTGTCACACAGCTGGGGATTGCCACTGTCATTGAACCAGTCAGGATGCTTGGAAACCATGGGGCTGTCTTTAAAGACATGGTTCGCCGCAAAATCGACGAGAACGCGAATACCGCGTTTATGACAGGCATCCACCAGCGCCTTCAATTCGTCCATCGTTCCAAAATGATCTTCAATGGCTGGCAATCCATTAAAATCACCCTGATTATAATCCGTCATGAATGACGAAACCGGCCAGTAGGAATGGTATGCCGAATAGTTGTGGTTATCGCCATTGGTGCCTTCACTCGTGGCCTCTGTATTTTTGGTAACAGATGAAATCCAGAGCGTGTTCACGCCCAAAGCATCAAAATACCCCTCTTCCACTTTCTGTTTCATGCCGGCAAAGTCACCGCCATACCAGTCGGTTGCAGCACAATGTTCCCATGTCCCCGATTTCTTGTCATTCCCCATATTGCCATTGAGGAATCGATCCGTGAATGCAAAATACAAAAATGCATCTTTCCATTCGAACTTCTTATCCTCGACCCAAACCGGAACATAGACTTCACCCTGATCTGTCTCGATGAAGTAGGTGTATTTGTTGTTTTCGGAAACAGTCTCGGTAACCGTGCTGCCATTGGCCTGTGCATTGCCGCCACCGCCCTTGACATTTTTGGCTGTCATACCATTCTTAAGTGTAATGGTGATGGTCTTTCCGTTTACTGCAACGGACTGCAAACCATCGACGATGGATGCCGACGCTGCACCAGAAGAACTGCTACCGGGATTATTACCACCAGGATTGTTATCGCCAGGATTGTTACCGCCAGGATTGTTACCGCCAGGATTGCTTCCGCCACTGACGTTGCCGCTGCCAAGTGCCACACTGCTGCAGTCGAAATTGCCTGTCTCATCATAGCAAATAACCTGACCACAGGAGACCGTGATCTCATTATTGCAGAAATCACCTACACAAGCATTGGGATCTGCCTTGTAGGAATCTTCGCCCCAGCCATCGACAAAATATTTATACTGGTGGGTTTCACCCTTGTTCCATTTGACGGTGATAGTATGCGTCCCGTTCCCATCAGATTGCATGGGCATGGAAGTAGTGTTCCAAGACCCATCGGGATTGGTGCTGAAATCGCCAATCAGAAAAACATTCCAATCTCTTTCGCCGCCTGATGCCTGGGAAGTCCACTGGTTATGGTAGGCAAATGTCGTCAAACACTCTTCCTGCTGGGGATTTCCACCAGGCGTATTTTCTCCGGGGTTTTCCTGCTTGTTCGGCTCCACACAACTGAAATCATCACCAACAGGATGCACATAGCCATCATTGCATACACAACCATAGCCATCTGATTCGGGTTCACCATTTGTGCACTCGTACAGAGATTTGTTAACACCACTATCGGCACAGCCAAACATCGCAAAACATGCCAAAACAACAGCCAGTTTACTCAAGTTTTTCATTCGTTTTCTCCACAATAGCCAAAAAACGGCCCAAAACTCCAGCCAATTATTTTTAACCGTTTCACTCGTGTTTTTCAATCAAACGCTCCATTTTCTTCGTATTTACAAACTACAATCATTTTAAAATTGATTTTTTCGTGTTGCTACTGTAAAAGGGGAAATTCATTGCAGATAATTGTTTTGAGCATTTCGCTTTTCTGTCATGCTCGCAACGCTTTTCATGCCGCAACGACATTACTCTGTCAAAATGCTGCAATCAGCACTGCTCCCGCAGAAATGCACACCACCCCCAGTATCTGAAAAATGGATATTGTTTCCTTTAAGCTGACCCGGGCTATTACCAATGTCCAAATATACGTAATCGATGTCAGTGGAAGCACAACCGAGTAGTCCAGGTAATGCAAAAGATATATATTTAGAATTAGCGAAAGTATATATAGTCCCCCGCCGATATAAATCGGACAATGTTTCAGCATTCCAAATAACGTGCTGGATCCCATAGTTGCTTTCTTCAAATACAATGCGCCCAACGCACCAAGGAACGTCATCAGTATCAGTAATATAAATAATAACAAATTCATATTATTTTTCACGTGTAATAAGAATCAAACCAGTAATAATGATAACGATCCCTGCCCCTTTTGAAAAACTGATCGTTTCATTAAGCACCAATGCACCAAGCAAAAGACTCAGGACGTAGTTTAAGCTCAGAATGGGCTGAAGCACTGACAGTCTGCCATAACGATAGGCCAACAGCATCGAAAGCGCTCCCATGCCGTAAAGCACGACACCGCCCAAAAGTGCATAAATATTGCCTCCAACCGATATTTTCCATAACAGCTGCCCAAAACAGACACAGACTGATGAAAAAACCATCATCAGTACGCCTTTCGGTGTATCGTTATTTCCTTTCACGGAAGGAGCTCCTTTGGAGCTCCTTTTGGACAATACGCCCCAAACAGGTTTTTAAACAATATTGTAAGTAAATTCCAATTTCCCCTGAGCGGACTGATTTTTGTCGGTGTTCTGCCCTTGGGAGGGTATGCACGCGTCACAGGAATTTCACAAACGCGCATCTTTAGCTGCGAGGCACGCACCGAAAGATAAGCAAGAAGCTCATATGTGATAAAAATATCCCTCAGTGGCTGGACTTCCGGATGAGTCAGATACCGCGCCGAATAAGCACGATAGGCATTGGTGGTGTCCGTAAAATGATGCCGTGCTGTCAACGATATAATCGGAGCATGAATCAAGCGGACGGACAACAAGCGCATCCATGGGGTATGAATGGCCCTTCCGCCTTTGACAAAACGCGATCCCTGAACAAAATCGTAACCTTCATCCAGTTTTTTTAAAAATTCCGGTACATCCTCAATGCTGTCCTTGTTGTTGCCATCGATGGTCACAATTCCACGGTACCCGCGTTCCAGCGCCCACCAGAACCCCATGCGCAGCTGCGCTCCCTGCTTGCCGGTATCTTGCTTGACAAGCAATGTATTGACACCCAATGGAATGAGCTTCTCCGATTCGGTACTGCCATCCGTCGAATTACCATCACACAGAATGATATCCACAATTTCTGCAATCCCGTGTTCCATCGCGCGAGTCAACTCGGCGATAATCCTTTCTCCCTCATTGATCACGGGAATCAAAAGTGCATAATCCGATTGTTTTTCTTTATAACAATTACATTCAAATTTAGGAACACCCGGTTTTCGCTCGTAAATCATACACTCTCTCTAAAGATCTCACTCACGTATGCCATCACATCCGCAAGGATTGACACAGAATCTGCACGCCCCATTTCGACAGAGACAAAACCTCTGTATCCCTCATCTTTCAACAATCGCGCTACTTCACGATGTATTTCCCTTGTTTCAATGGGCTTTAAACCTGGCTCGCTGATATGAACATGATGAATACGATGCACATATCCCTTCAAGACATCCACGGATTCACCATTCGCAATGACAGTACCCAAATCCAGATTAAGCATCATTCCGGGGTGTCCCACGGTTTCTATCATTTCAAGAGCTTCCTCCGTAGTGTTAATAAAATTTGTATGATACAGGGGAGGATTGGCTTCCAGAGCAATGACGGCCCCCTTCTTTTGGGCATAGTCCGAAATTGCATCAAAAAAACGAATTGCGTCATCGAGATTTGAATGCTCAGGCCGATTTCTGTTGCGAGGACAGCCAAAAACAAGGTTCGTTGCACCGAGGATGATGGCAAAGTCTATCGCACGGCATGTGTAATCGAAAAGCACATGACGATCCGCTTCTGATGTAAAAATATTCTCAGACCGCCCATACCAGATGGATTGCAGAGATGGAATACAAAAGCGATGACGATCATAGAGCTCACGCCGCCAAAGTTCAGCCAGATTCAGTTTTTCATATGGGTCTTCTGGGAAGATGCGTGTCGGCGCAACTTCCACCCCCTCAAAGTGGAATTGATGCATATACTTGTAAACAGTCTCATCCTGCTCTGCAAGCCACGCGATGTTCGAAATAGAAAGCTTAATATCACTCTGTCTCATGGATAGTTCTCTGAACTTTAAATAAAAACGCTTTGCTCAGCTCTTCTTTTGGATAATTACTTCCTAACACTTCCAGCAATTGTTCTGCATTCGGAAGTGTTTTGGAAACAAGCACGTATGAAATCTGCGGATGTTTGTCCAGTATTGTTGTAATTTTTGCAGGGGTTGGGCCGGAACTGCCCAAATAGACTGTATAAACTCGACGATGAAACCACATGCTCAAGCGCTGTCCCCTGGTGATTTTGTCATCTCCAACACATAACAAGTTCTCACTGGCAGTGACACCGTGGAGCGTCAGTTCTCTGTCAAGCGTCGTATAGGACTCAGGGATTTCCATAAGAGCATGCAACGGCTTTCCCCCAGGCAGGGCAAAAACATTTTTGACACTGTTGAGGTTTGATCCCAGCGAAAGGACAACAAACAGAGCAATACAGAGCGCTACGTTTTTGTTGGATGACAAACCTTTGAAGCCCAATGATTCCACCTTCCCGGAATGACGTACATAAAGTATTGTGACGAGAAGCATGGCATACAGGATCGTTTCGAGATGATATCTTTGATCGGGATATCCAACAAGAATGTACATGGCCGTTTTAGCAAGCATATACAATGTGACAGCACAGGTTATGCAGAGTTCTGTTCTGGAAAAATCCTTTCTGTGCCTGATACTGCTGACAATGCCCATTACAACGATAATAACTGCGGGAATGGAACACAGACACATCGATTTAATAATGGCGCCGGCTTTTTTAAACAGGGCTACGAACCAGGCACCGGGGGCATTAAAGATGGTTAAATCACTGTCCAAAGCGACACGATGAGGTGGCTCTGGTGTAACGTAAAACATCGTCCCGGCATTATCGGTGATCCAAAGTGTCTGAAAATGAACCAGGCTGTATACCATCCATGGGGTAAGAAGCAATGCTGCACCTGCCGCATAAATCAAACCGCTGCGAATACGGGCGCCTTTCTGCATAAACACGACACAGCATCCACACATTGCCAGAAGTATTACTGCGTCAAAGCGCGTCACTGCCGCAGCACCCGCTAATCCCCCCATACACGCAAGCTGCAGCGATTCATATTTTAATACCGGAGTATGATGTCCGGAGGACATTGCGTCATGGTCATCCTTATCATTTCCGGAGACGCCTAATCGTTTTTGAGTATAAAGGAAAAGATCGATGGTCAGATAAATGCATCCCGCGCTCAGCAACAAGCATAACGGAATTGAACAAGTTGAGAGTATCTCCTGAATGTAGGATTTTGCGGTGCACAGTGAAAAGATAACCAATGCGGCAGGCCATATACGACCGGAAAACCGAAGACACACATGAAACAGCAGCAGACATGTCAGGACAAACAAGATGCTGTTGAGCGGAATACCAGAGGAAAGCCCCATTCCAAACAATGTATCCGCAATGAACAGCATGACGGGATACAGATAGGGAAATGAAATATTATAACTGGTATCCAAGACAAACTGACGGATCAATAACATGTGTCCAAAATCATTGCCAACACTCTGTGATATTAAATAAAAATAGATCGAATCCGGGTTAAAACTCCCTATTTTATGATATCCAATCAACGCCAAAAAAGCACATCCCAAAAACAGCAAAAATACGGATATGCGTTTTTCCCGACTATCCGCACCACGATAGAGTCCGCCAAAAAAGGCCAGGCACCAAAGCAAAGAAAATAATAATAATG
>DGWW01000235.1 GCA_002395385.1 Myxococcales bacterium UBA4248 | reverse complement strand
GTTGCTGGTGCATTTCGTTTTGTCACCATCGGGGCAAGCGGAGCCGTCATCGCATTTGCAATCATTGGCTTTAGCTGCACCACATTTGCCCTCATTACATGCACCACTCTTGCACTGATTGGCATCTGCACATTCAGCATCATCGGCGAGTTTGTCTACGCATTCGCTGTTGGCATTGCAGTACTGATCGGCATTTTCACAGGGTTTTTCTGTTGAACATGCAACATCATCGCTTTTCTTGTCGTCGTTATCATCACCGCAGGATGAAAGACAACAGCTTGCACCTAAAAGAGCACAAAGAATTGCAAAACTAAATTTTTTCATTTTCTTCTCCAGTATTGTCCTTTCATTGTCAGGACTTTGAATTATTTGTGTTGAATTGCAAAGCGTTACAGTCTTTGCATGGATGGTGGTTTGTGAACTACATGTGCCACCCTTTGGCTACATATAGCACTTAAAAATGAAATGTCCAGAGTCGCAACTTTAAATTTTAAAAAAGTGAATAACTTTATATTTTATTTGATAACGGAGCGTAACTGTTCAACCCATATTGTTATCTAAAGGATTTTGGAGAAATCAACCCAGGCATCAGGCAGAAGGCATCAGAAAGTATTCTTTGGGGAATGGTATGATTTCTAAAAAACAGACATAGCTTTGTGTCTGAGCCACTTCTGCCTCATGCCTTGTCATGATTCAACATCCGAGCTTTCGAAAGAGCATACGGTCTGAATTGTCACAACGGAGAAGACGAGGTGGTGGATGTGATGACGATTGTTTTGGTGACAGTTCTTTGAGGACACAAAAAAAGCCTGCTTATGCAGGCTTTTTTATGAAGTAATATGTGTGGAGGTTAAATGTCGATGACAGCGGAATTTGCACCGCTTGGTGCTTTGACTTTGGGTGCAGGTGCATCCGCTTTGGGTGCTTTGGGTGCTTTTTTGGCAGGAGCTGCGGCCGCGGCATTGCCGCCCGCGATGGGGCAGACCTGATCGCGGAATTTGGCGAGTGTTTTATCGCCGATTTTATTGACGCGCGTCAAATCCTCGACGGATTTAAAGGGGCCTTCGGCGTTTCGGCTGGCAACGATATTTTTGGCACTTGCCGGACCGATGCCATTGAGGGCGGTCAGTTCATCTTCGGATGCCGTATTGACGTCGATGCATCCGCCGGGGGGGAGTTCAGCGGCTTTTTTACCGCCTTTTTTGGGAGCCGAGGCATTGTCGCCGGCAGCGGAAGGTGCACCGCCTTTGGCCTTGCCACCTTTTGTAGCTTTTTTGGAGCCGCCGATGGTATCGAGAATTTCGTTGCATTTTTTGATGCGATCAAGAGCGTCATCACGTGCGTCTTCATCGGAGCCGGAGACAGCCAGGAATTGTTTATAGTACTCGATAGCATTGGCATAGTCGGCTTTGCTCTCGTACACGCGACCGATATTGTACAACAACGAGGTTTGTGTGTTATCATCGTTGTATGCCTTATTAAACTTTTCAAGTGCAGTGTCGTAATCACCTTTATCATAGGCAGCAGCAGCTTCTTTGATAATGGCTTTAGGCGTTTTACTGGGTTTTGCAGTTGCATTGAACCCTATGGTCAAAGCCAATAAGGTCATGAGCAGAGCAATCAGAATGCTGCGGGAAAAAGAACGATTCGTGTGTTTCATAAAGCCTCCGGTTTGAGTGATATTTTTGTGAGAAAAGCTCTTAATCTACAGTGCAAACAGATAGAAGTTTTTCGACGGTTTTGGCACCAATGCCATTGACCTTTTGAAGGTCTTTGCAAGAATTGAACCGTCCAGAATTATTTCTGTATTCTACAGCTGCTTCTGCTTTTTTTGCGCTCATGCCAGGCATTTTTGCGAGCGTTGCAGCATCGGCAGTATTGATATTGACAGCCCCCGAAGTGGCCGCTGGTGCCTTGATCGAAGATTTTTGGGCAGGCTTTGCAGCTTTATTTACCTGTTTTTTAGCAGTTTTAGCGGCTGCTTTTTTCTTAGGCAGTACGGGATGTGGGCGATATGCTGATTTGGGTGGGATCTGTTGTGTCGTGCAGTATCTGGCGATGTCTTTTGCCTTCGAATTGCTGATGCCATCGACATTGGACAACGCTGCACAATTTGTAAAAGCCCCATGTGACATGCGGTATTCGGAGATAGCCTGAGCCGTTTTCCCGTCAATACCGGGCAATAGAGTGAGTTTTGCAACACTTTCGGTATTGATGTTGATTCTGGTAAATACGGGAGGATGAAGCTGCGGGATGACTTTGGGAATGATTCCGCTTTGAGCGCTGCGGGCTGCGCAGTTGGTCGAAAGATAATCGCGGAGTTTGTCGAGCCTGTGGGCGGTATCGGGCTTTAAGACCTTGAGGAAATCATCGAGTGTATCGAAGGGGCCGTATTTGTCGCGGGCTACTTCGATTTGATCGGTCGTCGTTTTGCCAACGCCTTTGAGTGCCGAAAACGCCGTGATTGGATCATTGTTGATATCAATGCAGGGAAGGTCAGCCAGCGTCATATTTTTTTCGGTTGTGACGGAAACCGTTTTTCCGTCTGACACCAGGGTGATTTCGCCCATCCAGTCGGTACGGTAGGTCTGGACATTGCGTTTTTTGAGATTGTCTAAAGTTGTGCGCCCGGGGTGCCCGTGTTTATTGGCCAGACCGCAGCTGATCAAAGCAATGTCGGGTTTTACTTTGTCGAGAAATTCAGGGATGGAACTATGGGGGGAGCCGTGGTGAGATGTTTTGAGCACCTGGCATTTTTCGGTGATCTGGTCTGCGACGAGCTGCTCAGTTTCGGCTTCGGCGTCGCCCATGAAGAGAAAACAGACATTGCCGTGGGTGAGCTTCATGACGACAGAATTGGCATTGGCATCGGATCGCGTACCCCAGATGCCTTCTTCATTGGGCCATAAAATATCAAAATGCGCTTCCGGACCAAAATTGAGGCGCTGCCCCTGACGGCCCGGCAAATATTTCATCTGACCTGCAGCCACCTTTTCTTCGGCTACTTCCATGAGGCTGGTATACATTTTGGTCGTACTTGGAAAACCATTATCCATGTAGACTTTAATGTCAGTGTTTTCGACGACTTTTTGCATGCCGCCGATATGATCGGCATGCGGGTGGGTCGCCACGACGAGATCGATATAATGGATGCCTTTTTCATTGAGCTTTTGTAAGACGAGCTCTTTCTGTTCGCCTGAATCGATGAGAACTGTTTTGCCTGCCGTCTGTAAAAGTATAGCGTCTGCCTGTCCAACATCCATGACGGTCACTTTGAGATCCTCGCCAAAACATATACCGGCCCACAGAAAGAAAGTGACGATGCTTATGATCAAGCTTGAAAATACTTTTGTCAGGTTCATTCGTTGTCTCCCATTTTTTTATACGACAGCCATCTGTCAAAGACATTTTATACTTAATTTTTCGTCAAATCATTGATTTTCAAAAAAAAATGAAGGGAACGTAACTGTTCAGCCCCCATGCTCTAATCTAAAGACAGGTATATCATTATAATATGTCGTTTTTGGGGGATGCACCGTGCGAGGGGGGAGCGGCGTATTGCGCAAGCAATAGCCGCGAGGGGGGACACTTCCCCCCTAAACATAATGAATCGTGAATCGTGAATTGTGAATCATTGATATCAATGCGTAGAAATGGGTGAATTTTTCTAAGATCGAGAAGAATCATTTAGGGAAACAAACCGCAATCCATTGGATTAAGGATTATCGGCATCCTCAGCAGGAACCGCAAACGTACGAATGACCGGCATGTGCTGCATATTGACCGCACCCGAGTCTGCGGCTTCGACCGGTTGAACCATATAAAGCTCCCCGACTTCATCATAGACGCGCGAGTCGAACACATGCCCATTGGGATAGGCCGATTCGCCGGTATGTGCGCCGATTTCTGTGCCAACTTCTAAAGGCTCAAGATCATGGCTGAACATGAGCCAGTCGAGTGGTGAAGCGCGTTTTTTGTTTGTCGCTGGGTTCCCCTTTTGATCGACCGGCCATTCACCGCGCTGGGCATAGAAGATATCCATGAGCGCAGTACTGTCCAAAACGGCATCACGGCCGTCACTGCCTTCTTTGGTGTTAAAATCGCCACCAATGACGACGTAATAATTGCCTTCCTTTTGTTTTTCGGCAATCAGCGTGGCGAGCGGGTTAAATTCCTTGGCATGATTGTCGGTATGCAGGTGGACACTAATGGCGAGAAGATCGCGATTGCCGGGAATATCAATGACGGCCCATGTCCACTGGCGGTCGTCGTATGCGTTGGTATAGGTCACATTGCCCGATACCGTCTTTTCGTATTGCGGACGCCATTCGCCGGATTCGATAATTTCATAGCGCGAAATA
Organism: Myxococcales bacterium UBA4248; assembly: GCA_002395385.1. Classification (GTDB taxonomy): domain Bacteria; phylum Myxococcota_A; class Bradymonadia; order UBA4248; family UBA4248; genus UBA4248. The sequence continues at coordinate 1,515 of DGWW01000235.1, read as the reverse complement.
ATCCCATTGGGTTTGGCGCTTTTATCCGTATCGGTGCCTTTGAAATTTTCGGTGACTGTGCCTCGGAAATAATAGAATTCAGGACCAAAAATGTTGGTGACGAAGTCATCAAACGGCGTTTTAAACACTTTAAATTCCTGAATCATGGCAATGTCTGGCTTGATCGCCTGTAAAATGCGCTGACTTGCTTCGGCATCGTAGCTTTCGTTCGATCCCGATGTGATATTGCCAGCCATAATGCGGATTTGAATGGTGTCGGTGTCGGGATCGGTCGGCGTGGGCTGCTCAGGATCGGTCGGCGTGGGCTGGTTGGGATCGGTCGGCGTGGGCTGCTCAGGATCGGTCGGCGTGGGCTGATTGGGATCGGTCGGCGTAGGCTGATTGGGATCGGTCGGCGTGGGCTGGTTGGGATCGGTCGGCGTGGGCTGGTTGGGATCTGTCGGCGTAGGTTGATTGGGATCGGTTGGATTGACTGTTCCGGGGATGGGTTGATCGTCACAACCCGTAATGCATTCCGACACAAAATGGACAGATTCATGGCATGCTGAGAGGGTGAGGGCTAAAGCACAGCAAATGGCAATAGATCGGTATTTCATAAAATCTCCCTTTTATTGAGGAATGACAATGTCACGAATGACTGGCATGTGCTGGAAATTGTTGATGGTACTTTGGTCATTTTCGAGTGGCGAAGTTTCGTACTTCCAGGAATCGGTTTCCTTGACGGGGGGGATATCACCGAGTTCATCGTGTGCCGCATAAACTCTCGAATCGAGAACATGTCCATAGGAATAACAATGCGATCCTATGCTGACGGGAACTTCATACGTATCCATGGTTTTGTCGAACAGAACCCAGTCGTAGGGATCGTCGCGTTCGGCGCTTGTGCACGAATTGCCATCCTGGTCGACGGGGTATTTGGTATCTGCACACGAATTTTTCGTGTAATTGTGTACGGCAAAGACACCGCCCATGTTGCTCGAAACACCGCCTCGGCCGCGTGCATTAAAATCTCCGCCCAAAACTACAAAATAGTTTCCTTCCTTTTGTTTTGTCTGGATTTTTTCGTGCAGTGGCTTGAGCTCGCTGCCGTTTTTGTCGCTGTGCAGATGTACGCTTACAGCGAGTAAATCCCGGTCACCGGGAATGTCAAGGACGGCCCATTCCCAGGCGCGGTTGTTGGTGATGTTCGATTTCCAGCTGCCTGTCGACAGGATGGGATAGCGAGAAATGATGCCATTGGGGATATTTCCGGTTCCGCGATAATAATGGTAGCCTTCTCCGAATGAGGTTTTGAGCATCTCCTGAAAATCGCTGTCCGAATCGTCTTTGTAATTGAATTCCTGGATGAGTACGACATCGGGTTTCATCGCCTGGAACATACGAATACCTTTGCCATCGTCGTATGTCTGGTTGTTTCCCGAAGTGGTGTTGGCCGCCATAAAGCGAATTTTAGTTCCGGAATAGGTTTCGTCGCATGTCACAATGGTTTGCGGGCACGACGGATCATCGGGTGTC
>DGWW01000068.1:2618-4014 GCA_002395385.1 Myxococcales bacterium UBA4248 | reverse complement strand
TGGCATATCACCTTCGCAGGTTTTAGCATCGGTATCTTTGCAATCCGTCCAAGCGCCGTCTTTGCAAACGCAGTCTTTTTTACCTTCGGGCATAGCACCTTCGCAGGTTTTAGGTGCGCAAACGATAAATACTTTGCAGCTGTCATCGTCGCAGTCGGCTTTGCCGTTGTTATCGTTGTCCTGGCCATCGGCACAAAGTTCGGCAGTGTTTTCCGGCACGCTGGGATCGTCCGCGTGATTGGAAGAATCGTCGCCGCAGCCCCACGAGAGGCACGCCACGCTCAATGAGCAAATGAGTAATGATTGTATTTTCATGTCGAATTCCTTTTATCAATTCGCAATGTGTAATGCGTTATATGTGATGCGTTATGCGTAACGCGGAATATTTAAAACGTAATATGTAAAGCGTAATTCAATTCCAAAATCAATAGTCCTTCATTTTTTAGGATTATTTTGAGGAATTCATTGTGAATTACGAATTACGAATTAAATCTATGACATCTTTGGGTATGGGATTGCCATATCTGCAAATTAAAGCTCCTCTTGTTCTTCTTCCTCGTATGTTGGATCGTGATCCCCATCTCCATCGGATGCATCCCCATTATCCGGGCATGCCGTCATGACTTCGCGGCAATCCTTGGGTTTGAGGGGATTGCATACGTTCTTTGTACAACTATCCGGGGGAAACTCGCCAGCGGTGACCGGATCGCCATCGGGGCAGTAGCATTCTCCGGCTGAATCAAGATCCTTATTGCCAATCCCATTGCAGTGACATCCTACAGATTTAAAACTATCGCACGCATAGGTACCATTCGAATCACAATGCAGGCGTTTGCCCCAAAAAGAGATATATTTACCCTCGAGTTCATCTATCGTCATGTCGGCATCGGCTTTGTCTGCCCACGTGTTCTTTAGATTCGGAAACGCGAATTTCAACTTTTTCGATCGGCATTTTTTGTGCTCATCATCGTCATAAATACAACTCGTACCATCATCTTCATAATTGCAAATCAATTGATTTTCTATAATGTATTTAATATAATCTTTTTGATTGACGAAACATTTGTCAGCATAATGTCCCTGTGACCCGCAATTATCGCCTCTGCCTTCAATGTAAGTTCTATATACGGGTTTGCCATTTTTATAGTTAATGGACGCCACTTTATCCCCAAAACCAAATCCGGCTTCAACAATATCTTCCGTGTCGCAATCGAGCCAATAGTGTCCGGGACCCTTATAATTCTTGCAATGCGTCACGACACATTCTTTGTCGAGCGCCAAATCGGTATGATTGTCATCGGGTTCCGGCGCTTTTTCAGGTTCCGGCGCAGCCTCGTCTGGCTTTTCTTCGTTGGCAGCGGCCTGTTCGTTGGCTTTGGGCGCTTCGGCAGCAGCT
>DGWW01000068.1:0-2493 GCA_002395385.1 Myxococcales bacterium UBA4248 | reverse complement strand
GGCAGCAGCTTCGGCGGGCTTGGCATCCTGCGCCGGTTCCGGGGCTTTCTTTGAGCATGCACTCAAAGCCGACAGCATGGCCAGAATACAAATGGTAAACATGAATATACGGTTTTGATGCAGAAATGATTTCATTGTGTTCATGACTCCTATTTCTTCCGTTTTGAGTTGGTTAATGTGGTTTTCTTTTTCACTGGCCTTGCCTTTTGAGGAACGGGTTTATTAAGACCGACCATTTCTGCCACGAGTTCGTATGGATTTCCAATGTATGACGAAAACTTATTGCCCTGATAGTTCTTAAAAGCCTCTTCGTTTCTTTGAATCGTCTTTCTCGCGATATCGATACAATCGGAGAAATCGATTTCAAATGGTTTGCCATAAAAAGCACTCGTCAGTATGTATCCGTGTATCGTCATGAGCGCGCCATAAACAGAGACGATATCATCGGTATTGGCGAGTTGCTGGACGTATTGTTTGATACGATTCGGCAAGTCATGGTCGCCCTCTTCATAGAGCGGTAAAATACAGTCACACCATAAAACTCTGTCATCTGTGAGTCCAATCATAAACGAATCGCGTTCACAGAAGATGATTTTGTTGTTGTAGCAGTCGATTTCGCGACCGGCGGCCAGGGCCTTTTTATAGGTATTTAAATGTGACATGGGCTTCGACCCCCTCTACATTTTCGCTCGGATGACGAAACAGACAACAGCGGCAATTGCAAAGACAATACCAATGACAAACGATACCATCATGTGCAGGTGCATACGGGCATACATATCCGAATCGCCGTCGAGCACATGATAGTATCCAAAACGCTGCAACGCTGCATATAATAATGCTATAACGGCGATAACAATACAGACAATCCCCAGAATGAATAATACTTTATGCATCATCCTCGTCATCGTCATCGAAGTCATAATCCTGGGCCGCATCGTAACCGGCGTTTGCTGCTCGAATCATCCACTGCTTGCCTTCGGCCTTTTTTTCAGGGTCTGAACTTTGTAGTAAAGCACCACCAACATTGTACATGGCCTCCGGAATGCCCTGTTCTGCCGCTTTGAGGAACCATTCGAACGCTTTTACAGAATCCCTTTCAACGCCGCGGCCCGATCCATACATATGCCCCAGCAGAAACTGCGACACTGCATCGCCGCCTTCAGCCGCAATCGTAAGGAATTTCAAGGCTTTTTCCAAATCCTGCTCCAGTACATCCCAGCCAAAGTAATATTGATTGCCAAGAAAGGCTGCGGCCTCGATGTTGCCGTTTTCGGCCATTTCAATCGCTAATTGTAGTTTCTCTGGTTCCATGATCGTTTCCTTTAATGATGGATGAAATGGCGCTGGCTATCGGCTGCGCCGATACGCCCTGCGCGCTCGCTTTGGCGCGTGTCACGACACGCGCCTACAGCTCGCTTGCTCGCCTATTGCCTGCGGCAATACGGCTCGCTAAGAAACTGCTTAGGATCATTCGCTAGTACCCTGAAAGGGTGCAATGTCACAGCCCGGGGTGAGCCCGAAGGGCGTAACCCCGGGTAGTGGCATTTCCACAAAATCAGCACCCTGAAAGGGTGCAACAGAAGGCAAAGCGCCAGATAGCGCGTGATATTCATTAATCATCCGGCACACATTCGTCGTTTTCATAGAGGCATTCATTATCCTCACCGGGGGCACAATCCAATTTCTTCGATTTGATATAATCTTCAAACTCCTGCTTTTGCAAAAAACACTTTTCCCATTCCTCACCCTGATAAACACAAGAAGAACCGCCACGCATGATATAACCCACGCGATAGACGGTGCTGCCGAGATAAAAACCTGCATCGACAATTGGTTTTGTATTGCATTCCAGACCTGTGTCACAGCCTTCATTATCTTTGCAGCAGACCACGGTACAGTCAGCCGGATTGATGGCAAGATTTTTATATTCAAAATCGGAATCTTCCATTTCCATTTTTGGAACATCAAAATCGGCAATCTTCTTAACGATAGGATTCACAGCTGTTTTGTATGCCTGTGGATAAGTGATTTCCTCACAATACTCCAAAGCGTTATTGAATACACACTTTCTATAGAAAATATAACTCTTTTCATCAAAATCAGATATAATATAATAATTGGGCTTTACGACTTTATAATGCGGTACATGACCAAGAAAACCGACAGCCTGATCAAATGCGGCTTTCGCAGAACCGTCATGTATATCGTTTGCGCCCCAAACTTTATAAGTCATATCTTTCCATATATAGGTCGCGCCGTCATGATTATCGGGTGCAGGCTGTTTTTCCATGAACGCAGGGACTTCATATTCAAATAAAAAACGGTCTACGCCGCCTTTTTCCCATTTTATGTTTGCCATGATATCCTCGATGGTCATATCGGCATCGGAGTTTTCGGCTTTTTGGGGGGCAGCTGCCTCGGCAGGTTTGGTGTCTTGCGCCGGTTCCTGAGTTTTTGGCGCTTCGACAGCTGCTTCGACGGGTTTGGCAT
>DGWW01000107.1 GCA_002395385.1 Myxococcales bacterium UBA4248 | reverse complement strand
TGTTCAATTGCACCTGATTCACGCAAATCCTGGAGCATCGGGCGTTTATCCGGTCGCGATTCGACACCGCGGTTCAGCTGCGAAAGAGCAATAATCGGAATGCTCAATTCTTTCGACAAACTCTTCAGCGTTCGGCTAATCTCAGAGATTTCCTGCTCACGCGAAGAGGTATTCCCCGTTCCTGTCATCAACTGAAGGTAATCGATGATGATCATACCGATATTGCTTTCGGTTTTGAGGCGCCGGGCTTTTGCAGCGAGTTTTGTAATTGAGATTGCAGGCGTTTCATCGACAAAAATTGGCGATTTCGTAATCATCTGCATCACCTGCAAGATGCGGTTCCACTCGGCATCGTTAAACGTACCGCGTCTCATCTGATCTCCCGACACACGTGCGCGCGACGACATCAATCGGCTTCCCAGCTCTTCTTTCGTCATTTCGAGTGAAAAGAAAGCCGCCGGCACATGATGATCGATCGCGGCATTCGCAAGGAAATTTAATGCGAGTGCCGTTTTGCCCATACCAGGACGAGCAGCCAGAATCGTCAGCGTACCAGGCTTAAACCCTGCTGTTTTGTTGTCATAATCGATGAATCCAGAACTGATGCCAGGAATCTGATTCTTATTCGTATAGAGCTCCTCGAGCTGCATATAAGTCGATTTCATGACCTCATTGGCCGTGTAATAGGCACGATTGGCGTCCGAGAGCGTCAAATCAAAGACTTTCTGGTTCAAATCATTGATGAAATCAGTCACGCTCTCCATCGGCAATTGCGCCTGAATCCGCGCCGTCTCGGCAATCTGAATCGCTTTGCGCAAAATCGAAGCATTCTTAATCAACTCGGCATAACGACGAATGTTAATCGCCGATGGCAAACGCTGCGTCAGATTCGTCAGATACGAAATCCCTCCTGCGTCTTCGAGCAATTTGAGCTGCATCGTGCGTGCATAGAGCGATGCCAGATCTATCGGCTTTTGCAGCGCGTCCAACTCCTGCATGGCCTTAAAGATCTGCCGGTTCAATTCACTGTAAAAATCGTCCGGCACAAGGACATCACTTGCCAACGATATCGTCGAATTATCGAGCAAAATGCTGCCAAGTAGCGAGAGCTCAGCCTCGATATTCTGCGGAATCTGCAGTTTGGTTTCCGCCGCTTGTTCAGGTTTATTCGGCATTTTTGCCATAACGATCCTTTTCATTTTGGGGCGCCTGCTATTGGGCTTGCGCCCAATACGCATCGCATGCACCGTCTATGGCCTGCGGCCATACGCCGCTGCTATTTTTATCCATTCCATTGCAAAGTGCGTTGCTTCGATGCGGTATAAAGCAAAATCGCCGATGCCACACTCACATTCAAAGACTCGACCGCTGGATTCTGGGCAATCCGAACCATTTGATCACATAAAGTCCGCGTCAGACGACGCATGCCAGAACCTTCCGATCCCATAATGAGCACCGTTGCACGGTGATAGTCAATCGACGTTTCTGCATCACCTTCGATATCGGCACCCACGATGTGAAAATCCAAATCTTTAAGCTGGCGCAAAGTCTGAGCAATATTTGACACACGACAAACCGGTATGCGGTAAGCCTGCCCCGCCGAAGTTTTAATGCTCGTCGAAGTCATTTGGGCTGCACGATCTTTGGGAATAACAACCGCATCCGCACCAAAGGCTGCTGCCGAACGAATAATGGCCCCCAAATTATGAGGATCCTGTATTTGATCGAGCACGACGATGAGAGGTTGTGCACTCAGATGCTCAAGCACATCATCCAGTTCCGTATACTGAAATTGCGGCAGTTCCAACAAAACACCCTGGTGCCGCGTCTCACCTGTGCGCCGTGTCAATTCCTGCATGGGGACCGCTATCGGATCAATTTGAATTTCCCTGCAAATCTCTAGAATCGGCTCAACATCCTTCGTCTCGCGCGTCTCGGCGATATACAGCTTCGATTTTGCAAGCATCTGTGCGGGAATCATCTGCAAAGCTTCCTCGACAGGATGCAGCCCACACACAATAAAACGGTCTTCTTCCGTCATCCCAGGTTTGCGCTCACGCCTGTCACGACAAAATTGACCGCGGGAATTGGATTGGCGCGCCGGACGTTCATTCGCTCGATGCTCTCTCTTCTTATTGTTATTCATAAGGATTCACACTTCCTATCCAAAACATGCTTATACCACGCATGCTCATTGAATTCCCCCTTTTTACCCCAAACGGTCTGTGGATAGCAAACGAACATTCGTTCCACTCCAAAACCCACAAGCACCCACATGTGGTTTGAAAAAAAAATATTCCTGGGTGAAACCTAAAGGGTTTCCTCTTTCCCATTCCCACCCGCCTGCCAGCGCTCCAAACCCATAAAATCGCTGGTTTGACACACGAGTCCCTTTCCGCCGTGGGGTGGCGTAAAAAAAAGCATCCCTGTGTGCCTGGCATGCATGACGCTGCAGTATGATGTCCCGCGTCCGAGCTCATAATACTGCAAACCGCCCCTTCGATCGTTCATGCATTATGTTCAGGGGTTTTCCATTGTCAGATAAATCCAGATGGATACATCGCGATACCTCATAAGAGTGAAGGACCATTCCTCCACTCTAATGATGCCAAGCAAAATTGCTTTGTTACATTTTTTTTCATCATTCAAGGCACACTTTCGATGAATACCCTTGCACGATATCCGTATTCTCAGATTTGGGATTGCAAATCTCAGGCATGATAAAAAGGCAAATGCCCAAAAAACACATTTCTACGATTGAAACAATGATGACAATTAACAAAAAACTCAAAGGCATATTTATCCTGTTTGTAACCTACATCGTTGCATTAACGGCTGGTATATTGATTTTTCATTCGATAAAGAATCTGATACCTCTCTATTATGCGATCTTCATAGCCAATGCTGCAGCAACAGTTTTGACATGGATGTCCGGGGTGATATTTAAAAGTGCGTCGATTTATGATCCCTATTGGTCTGTGCAGACACCGGCCATTATGATTGCACTCATCATCATGACCGGCACATGCACACCGGGAACGCTGATATTTCTGGCATTTGTACTCTTCTGGGCGATTCGCCTGACTGCAAATTTTATCGCTGGATTCCACGACATATCCTACGTCGACTGGCGTTATAAGATGCTTAAAGAAAAGACAGGCTCTCTGTTCCAGATCGTCAATCTGTTGGGTATCTGCATGTTCCCGACGACCGTCGTCTATATTGCCTCTCTGCCTGCATTTGCCTATATCCTCGAAAATCGGGATTTCAGCCTGCTGAATACCATAGGACTTGCCGTGATGTTTTTGGGCACAATGCTGGAACTCTTTGCCGATAGACAAATGAAAACATTTATTAAAACACGCAAAGACCGTTCTGAGATCATTCGCACCGGCCTTTGGAAATATTCTCGCCATCCCAATTATCTCGGCGAAATTCTTTTTTGGTATGGCGTAGCACTTGTATATATACTGCCGGATTTGAATCATTTGCCCTACCTTGCCGGAGCTGTCATCAATCATCTCATGTTCCTGTTTATCTCGGTACCGCTTGCAGAAAAAAATATGCAAAAATACAAATCCAATTTTGAACAATATAAAAAAGAAGTCCGTATGTTCCTGCCTTTAAAAAAATAATGTTCTGCTATAGTAACTATTCAGCCGTGGACAGATGATTAATTTGCCATGCTTCTACAATGTCAAGGTATCTGGGAACAGGCAGAAGTAGCTCATGCACAATGCAATATCTGTTTTCTGAATATAAACCATTCCCTCAAGAATACTTGCTGCTGCCCGATGTCTGATGCCTGATACGAGAGAAGACTCAACCAAATTCCTTAAATTACAATATGGGGTGAACAAGTAACGAATGAACGCCTGAGAAAACACTTCAAAATTTCATTGTTCTTTGATAAAATGTAGAATGGGGGTATAAAGGAGAATGTATGAAATACCTTAAATATGTTGCCATCAGTTTGATTCTCACTTCCTGCACATTGGAAGAAATTTGCGAAGAAGGTTCACACAAAGAAGGCGACAAATGTGTCAACAATCCGAATACCACCACGGAATGTGGTTATCCGACAGTGGATTGCACAGCGCTGGACAATGTCAATCCTAAGGATGTAATATGTGAGGAAGGCATTTGTCAGATACGATCGTGCGAGACTCAATATGTGCTTAAAGACAATAAATGCATCTCTATCGAAGATACGACAAAAGACTGCGGATCGATAAAAGAGAATTGTCCAACCATTGAAGAAGCCAAATCCATTGAATGCAATAATAAACAATGCACCATTATCGAATGCAAAACAGGATTCATCCTTAATGACAGCATGGAATGTAGACCAGATGGCGTATCGTTTATAGACGAATGCAATGAAGCCAACGAAAATGAATCCTACTGCCATGGCAGTACAACGAGAGCAACCTGCACCAATGGTAAGTGGCTACATACTGAGTGTAAAGATGGCTGTAAGGATGGTGAATGTCAGGAACCGACTGCAATCTGTACAGCCCAAAAAACACGTTGCAACGGTAATGATCTCGAATTCTGTACAGGTTCAGGCTGGACAACAATTCCATGCCCCAATGGATGTGAAGACGATCAATGTATCACCAAAACCGCTCCGGACGAAAAGCTCTGCACAAACGGTGCTATCGAATGTAATGTAAAAGATGTCGTCGTTTGTTCAAACAACACCTGGAACATAGTCGAAACCTGCAATCATTCATGTGAAAACGGTCATTGCATGGGAGGGGAAACCATCATAGAAGGCGATCCCTGTGATGATGCGACGATGGAAGCATTTTGCAGCGGAAATTCCGTCTTTTACTGCGATCCTGAATCACAAAGAGTTCAAGCTGAGGATTGCGATAAAAAAGTGTGCAAACAATCGGCAATCGTAGGTGCCACGTGTGCCATCAATCCTCAGGATGTCAAAGAAGATTGTAAGGAACCAGGCCAAACCTTACGTTTTAAAGATTCGTGTAGCATTTTTGAACAATCAGGCGGTTCCATGGTGGCACTCTATTGTGAGCAGATTGACGATGAAGTATATGGCGTTGCTATTCGGGCAGACAGCATTTGCTTTAAAGGAGATGAAAACGAATACCTTGCTCTCACCTGCACATCGAATGACATGGAAGTATTTGCATTCAGAAGTTGCACATCATGTGTCATGGTCGCTTCCCCCAAGCTCCCTAACAGCCAAATGACAGCTATGTGCGATGGACAGCCAATCTCAAAAGATGACACGCTGTCTTTAACCACAGACCAATATATTCCTTGCTCTCCTAATTGTAAACTAACCGACGGCACGAAATGCATTGACTGGTGCAACTCTGTTGACAGTACAAAAAAATGTGTTGTGGATACACAAGACGGTCGTGTGCAATGCCTTAGTCCATGTTCTACGGAGGGACAAACTGCTTCTGTGTGCTCATTCAGCGACAATGTCCTGTCTAATTATACATGCAGAAAAAAAGGAATATACACGCTTAATGAACTCGACAACCGGCAGTTCTGTGCCAACAGATGTAGTACATCTTATACAAGTTGTGACGAGCAAGGCTTCTTAACCTATGAGTATTGCGGTACCAAAGCACAAGCCGGCTCAACTTTGGATCAGCTCTGCCAACAGGAAAATTTTAACTCCAATGCATTTTGTTATACGCAGGAAGGGAAAAATTATTATACATGTTTCGAACAATGTTCCCCCACAAATGAGGGTGATACAAAACGAAAATGCAAAGAATATTCAAACGCAACTGTCCTCAACGAAGAAACTTGCAAAAATATAGATGGACGATATGTTTATTTCTATAATGAATTGTCTGTCGTTCGCATCTGTCCCTCATCCTGCAACGCATCACATACGGATTGCCTGTAAATAATTACCACATCAATTATCGTTCCTCAGAGCTTAACAAACGGATTTGCTCTTGGCTAGCGCTCTTCACTTTTTTTTGAGTTTGTCAGTTCTAAAGTTTATCGTGACTATATCAGATAAAACCTCCAGCAATTTGAAAAATGAGCAACAATAGTTGCAAACAAATACTTTGTAAAATAAAACATCTCGAAGGACTGAACTATTACCCCACATTCGTTACTACTCAGCCGCTATACGAAACCCGTAGGGCTTCAATATCAATAGCCCCTGGTTGCCGTGCAGCGGCTACCGGGGATCATGCGATATCACATGATTCAGAACCCCGTAGGGGGCCAATACAAACGATAGATTTCTTGCTTTGCATTTACCATCCAAAACAATCCATTTCAATCCTCGGCCGGATTCTCCGACGTTTTTGCCTCTTTATTTGGATTATCATACGCATCCTTAATCTTTTTATACAATTCATCATTGTTCGGTAATCCTCGCAAATACTCGTTGATCAAGCTCTCCAAATGGAATTGCCACAATTCTTCGGCTGTCAAATTCTCTTTTACCATCCTCAAAAAATATGCACCGCCGATCTGATAATCCTCGCCAAGCTCCGGAATACTACAAATAGCTTTGTTCATCGCATCCATGCGCTGGCGCACTTCGCCAGTAATTCCCATACTTTCTGCGGTATCTTCGGGAGAAATCTTTTTCCACGCAAACCGCCGCCGCAGCGCAAAATCCATGTTCTCCACACTGCGATCGATGTCGTTCATCGTGCCAATAATATAGACATTATCTGGCACATAGAACCCCTCACCACTAAAAACATCATCTTCTTCAGCATCCACAAGCTGCTGGTACTGCGTCTTAACGCGCCCCTTCTCGCCACGATACCCCGGATCGATTGCGAAAAACAGCTCACCAAAGATCTTGCTCAAATCCCCACGATTGATTTCATCGATGATAAAGACGTAGTTATGTTCATGGTCTTTTATAGCCTTTTTACAAAACTTTTTAAAAATCCCATCATCCCTTTTGAACACCACATTATCACCACTTCTATCAGGCCTCAATCCTTCAACAAAATCGACGTAATCATAAGATGGATGGAATTGCACAAAGCCGATGGTGTTTTTTCGGTCTTCTGGTTTAAAACCATCGTTCATCGCTTCTGCGATTTGCCTAGCAAGATAGGTCTTTCCTGTACCAGGAGCACCCGTGAGGATGAGGTTGCGTCTTGATTTGAGAAGTTTAACATAAATGTCAATATCGTTACCCATATTTAAACAACTCCCTTTTGGTTTATCATTGCCACTAGATCTTCCATACATACGGTCTTTCATAGCTGCAATCATATATTTCTCATCAACTGGCAAATATGCTTTTTCTTTTATATTATGAACAAAATTGACATATTCTTCAAAAGAATGTGGATTCAAGAAATGTTCATCACGGTTATTAATAATATTACGAATCAATTTTCTCCAACCAGTGCTATCATCAATAGATTTGCCTCCATGTCCAATTACAGGTATAAATAAATCTGGTCTGACAAAATAGAGATACCTAGTCACCTTGTGTAGTTCAATTTGTTGATCGGCCTTTCCATTTTTACTATCTTTGTCATCGTATTTAGATTTTAATAATCTATCAAAACAATTTTTAAACTCAGCATTATTCTTCAAATCATCAATAGCAATTACATTTGAATTGACTGCCATAATGTAAAGCTGCCACAAATCATTTTGATCCGAATCATTCAAATATGAAACGCATTGATCATCAGATAGCCATTTCATACGTTTAACATCATCTTTTCTAATTTGATTGTATTTATTGTTAAACTCAGTAATAAACTTCTTAAAAGGATCATATTTTGTTTCATATCCTTCTACTTTTTCTAAATGCTTTTTAGCAATTTCTCTCGCCAATGCAATAGAATTGTCAACCCATTCATACATAATTATACCTCAATCGCTTCATAAAACGGTACCCAGGGATATTTAGCATTGATATCAGTGCTCATGATGTTCTCCTTTAGTCTCTACGCCATTTCATCGTCATCCATATCGATATCTTCGATGGTCTCGAGGCGCAGATCCGCTTCGTTTTGGGATTCCTGCTGTTTGAACAGGGCTTTTTGCGCATCGATAGATGCATTGAGGCGTTCGATGGTTTGGGCGATGGTCTGTGAATCGTGCTTCAGCGAGGATGCTTCGAGCAGGGCATTGACGGATTTGCAGGCTTTTTCGGTCTTTTGGCGAGCGATTTTGATGGCCCCGGGATCGATGTAGGAGGCATGTTCGAGGCGTTTTTGGTAGATATCGAGAAAATGCGCATGCCGCGCCTTGAGTTCAACGACCCAGTCCCAGGCATGCGTGAGCTTGAGATCGGCTTCGTCTGCGGTGGCGAGATCATCCAGCAGCAGTCCGAGTTTTTCGTATTCCTTGTCGTAAATCAATCGCGTGGGGTTCTGGTATTTGAGCAAATGCCTGTAAATTCTTTGGGCTGCTTCGCGCTGGGCAATATCGGGATGCACGAGCTCGATTTTAAGCTGTGCATTCAGACAGCTCCATGCCTGATCGGCCGCATTATCGGCATTCACAATCATCTGCCCATCGACAGCGCAATCCAGACTGATCATGCGTTTGTATTCGCTGCACAAATCGACGAGCATCTGCATGGGATCGCTGTCTTTGACGGCAACTTCGTTCTGCACGAGTTCGATGTATTTTTCGAGGAATTCGAGCCAGTCTTTGTTTTGAAATTTTTTGAACGGAATGGTTTTGAGTTTCATACCAATATCCAAATGCAACGGAACATCATTGCGCTGTGTGCTGCGCGTACCCATTATACGCACGATTTTGGGATCGCGGAAATCATGGGCCCATGGCTGGCGCGCCAGCGCAACATCGGGTAACAAGTATTCCAAAGAGCTGCACCCTGTAAGGGTGCAAGTGTGCCCTGTAAGGGCACCATGTCACAGCCCGGGGTGGAGCGCGCAGCGCGTAACCCCGGGTAACAGGATTTAATAAATCAGCACCCTGTAAGGGTGCAACCGTTAATCCGCAAAAAAATATCGTTCATCATATTAATTCCGTATGCATCCAAAATCATCTTATATTCTTCCTGAAACGTTTTAACCCTATGATGTTCTGCCTGATTCTTAATATATCTAATCGTATTATCAAGGATCGATGGACTGACCGAAAATGCCCCGTACCCCAATTGCCATGCAAATCGTGTATAATAATGATTTATGGTCTTCATCCCAGTGTACGGACGCTCCAGTTTTGTGACAATGCTTCCTGGGCATACCACTCCCGGGCATCATCGTTGTTCACTCGCAAAAGCAAGCGATAATGCGACCATGAGAGGATTCCAGATTTTCCACACAGTGTGTGGAAAATGTTTGGAAACAGTTTATAAAACTGAACAAATTGATATAGGTTTGACTTGGTAAACCCACTGCCATAAAGCGACGTCAGCTGCTTCGACAGCGCTTTGATGACCTGCGTGCCGTTACTCAGCCCTATCCTCGCCATTGAGTGTTTCCTCGGCAATGCGTTTTCCGAGCAGCCAGTTGCGCTGCACCATCGCAACATTGATCGCGCGAAAGGCATATTCGCGTGTCACATCGATGATGTATTTTGCATCGTCCAGCAATATGTCCGAATGCGCATCCGTTATGAATTTTTGGAGTGTGCTTGTGTCCATATCATCATCCCCTGGTTTTATGCGCAATGCATTTGCCCCCAGCTAAACTGTAACGCCTCTGCGGGGCTGTATGGAGAGTCCCGCACGCGTCATCGATTATAATCCGGGAATGGGCCTATTGCTATTGGATTGTGGTTCGGGGACAAGATTGACTCAGACAACCATGGCTCATGTGAATGCTCGTCTGCGGCGTTCAGCGAATGCCGCTAAATTGTTACGCCACATGCGTAAATCTTGGAATGGTGCAAATACTGCAATTTGATAATCTTGGAATGGTGCGAATTTGGCTTGTCGATAATCTTGGAATGGTGCAATTTCGGCTTGTCAATAATCTTGGAATGGTGCATTGTGGAACCATGGGCATCAGGATTTGCCCATAATTCGTAAGTTTGCAGATACAGCGAAGGATGAAGATCAATGCAGCGAAAAATTTACGCCCAATTGCTGGAATGGAAAACAAAACGTCAGGGTGAAACTGCTCTGATGATTGAGGGGGCACGCCGTGTGGGCAAAAGCTACATCGTGGAAGAATTCGCAAGGCGCGAGTATAAAAGCTATATTCTCATTGATTTCAACATTGCGGACGCTGATATCAAAGATCTGTTTAATCACTATGTCAACCGGCTGGATACACTGTTTATGTATTTGTCTTCATATACAAATACAAAATTATATCCCCGCGAATCGTTGATCATATTTGATGAAGTACAATTCTATCCCAAAGCTCGCGCTGCGATTAAGTATCTCGTTGCAGATCGCAGGTATGACTATATCGAAACAGGTTCTCTTGTTTCGATAAGAAAAAACGTCGAAGATATTATGATTCCATCTGAAGAAGAGACAATTCAGATGCACCCTATGGATTTTGAAGAATTCCTTTGGGCATGCGGCGATCAACTGCTGATGGATTACATTCGCAATCAGTATACTAATAGATTGCCAATGGGACAAAACATGCATCGCAAAGCCATGGATTATTTTCGGCAATATGAAATCGTTGGCGGCATGCCGCAGGCGGTTCAAAAGTTCATCGACAGCCATAGTTTCGAGGATGTCGATCGCGTCAAACGACAGATTCTCAATCTATACCGAAACAGCATCATGCAATATGCAGGAAGCTATTCTGCAAAAGTCACGAGCATTTTTGACGAGATTCCATCACAACTACAAAAGCATGAGAAAAAATTTAAATTATCGGATATTCAGAAAAAAGCTCGCTTTCGTGATTACGAAAGTGCATTTTTCTGGCTGTCAGACGCTAAAATTGTGAATATCTGCTATAATACAACAGAGCCCAGCATTGGCCTCCATCTCAAGCGCGACAACATGACGCTTAAATGTTATATGGCTGATACAGGGCTGCTCCTCAGTCTGGCTTTTGATGAACGCATCATTGTTTCAGAAGGTGTTTATCAGAAAATACTCAAAGATAAGCTCGAAATGAACAGCGGTATGATTATCGAGAATATCGTTGCGCAAATGCTCATGGCCAGTGGGCATAAATTGTATTTTTATTCAAATTACGACAAAGATGATAAGGAAAACCGCATGGAGGTTGATTTCTTAATATCCAAACAGGTCATCTCCAGCCGTCACAACATTTCCCCCATCGAAGTTAAATCTTCTGCAAGATATACGCTTTCATCATTGCAAAAATGCATACGAAAGTATGGAGATTATCTCAGTACGCCGTATGTGATACATGCTGCCGATCTCAAGGTAGAAAATGGGATAACCTATTTACCGGTTTATATGACAGGATTGTTGTAGTTTGCCCACCCAAAATCAAAAAGCCGCTGCGTATTGCCGAATGGCAATAGCAGCGGCCAGCGAGCGTATGGGCGGCAGCCCATAGCGAGTAGACGTGTCGTGACACGTCTCACCACAAATATATAATTATGATATATTATTTTTCATACCGGGCGTGCTTTCAGCACACCCGGTTATGTATTCAGATGTGACGCCTTCCAGGCGTGTTGTATTGTTGAAAGGTTATTTCTTCTTGCGATACGGTGTATCTTCGATAGGCAGTGACTGACGGAATTTGCCATCATATTTATAGTAGGCGAGTGCGCATGCCGGAGCGGTAGGAATCATGCAGAGTTCGCCGCAGCCTTTGGCGCCCAGCGAGTAAGGCAGTTTGTCTTCTTCTTTGGGGACGCAGAGGATGACGTCGAGCTCGGGGGCCTGATCGGCGCGCATAAAGCCGATGGTGCCGAATTTGCTCTTGGGATAGCCGTCGATGCATTCGAATTTTTCGGTCACGCCGTAGCCGATGCCCATGACCATGCCGCCTTCGATTTGGCCTTCGACCGACTGGATGTTGACGGGGGTGCCGACGTCAAATGCAGATACGGCCTTGACGATTTTGCCTTCGTCGTTGAGGATGATGACTTGTGCGCCATACGAATACGAGACGTGCGAAATCGGGTTTTCTTTAATTGCGCCGAGGGGATCGGTTTTGACCGAGTATTCGCCGTAGAATTCCTGGCCTTCGAGATCGGCGATGGATTTGCCGGCATCGAGGGCTTCTTTGAGTTTGACGCCGACGCGGCGTGCGGCTTCGCCGGTGACGACGGTCTGTCGCGATGCGGTCGAGGTGCCCGAGTCGGGGGTGCGGACGGTATCGGCGTTTTCGAAGATGAACAGCGCCGGATCGAGGTTGGTGACGTGGCAAATCTCGGTGAGTACCATCTGTCCGATGCCCTGGCCCATGCACGAAGCCGAAGTGCGGATGTGGATTTTGCCCTGTTCGACCGAAAGCAGGACGCGGCCGATGTCGCTCTTGCCCATGCCGGTGCCCGAGTTTTTAAAGCCAATTGCGATACCCGCATATTTGTTGCTGTAATACAGGTCTTTGACGGCGTCGAGGCAGGCGACCATGTTGGTGTTGGGATCGGCGGTCTGGCCGTTGGGGAGGATGTCGCCCGGTTTAATGGCGTTGCGGCGGCGGATTTCCCAGGGATCGATGCCGACCATTTCGGCCAGCAGATTGATATTCTGTTCGGTTGCAAAGCAGCTCTGCGAAACGCCGAAACCGCGGTATGCGCCGCCGACGACGTTGTTCGTATAGACCGACATGCCGAAGATATCGATGTTCTGGTAATTGTAGGGGCCTGCTGCATGGGTGCATGCGCGGTGAAGCACCGGGCCGCCCAGCGATGCATAAGCGCCGGTATCGGCAATAATGACGCCCTTCATGCCGGTGAGGATGCCGTTTTCGTCGCATGCCGTCGTGAATTCCATCTCCATCGGATGGCGTTTGACGTGATAATTGAGCGATTCCTGGCGGCTGTATTTGACCTTGACCGGGCGTTTGGTAATCCATGCGGCCAGCGCAGCGTACTGCTGGACGGTCATATCCTCTTTGCCGCCAAATCCGCCGCCGACCAGCGGGGCCCGGCAATGGACCTTTTCTTTGGGCAGCTTGAGCATCGCGGCGCATTCGCGCTGGACATCGTAAATCGACTGGCTTGTCGTATAAATGAGCAGGCCGTCGTCGCCCTCGGGCAGCGCCACGGCGCATTCGGGTTCCATAAAGCCATGTTCCTGCCACGTCGTCTTGTATTTGCGCGTGACGACATATTTTGAATTCTTAATCGCCTCATCGGCATTGCCGCGCACCAGGTTCGCACGGCTCATGATGTTGCCGTCCTTGTGAATCAGCGGTGCATCGCCGCGCAGCGACTCGTAGGGGCTCGTCAGCGGCTTGAGCTCGGTGTAATCGACTTCGATTAAATCGCAGATTTCCTGCAGTTTATCCTGTTTTTCCGACACCACCACGGCCAGCACGTTTCCCACATATTTCGTAATATCACCCTCGCCCAGAATGACATCCCAATCCTGTTTGATATGGCCGATCACGTTGCAGGGCACGTCTTTCTTGAGGATGATGCGCAGGCAGTCGGGGTGTGCCTCGGCCTTCGACACGTCAATCTTATTGATCAGTGCGCGCGGATATTTCGAATACAGGCCCTTGGCATAAATCATCCCATCGATCCGCAGATCGTCAGCAAACAAGCCGGTACCGTTCACTTTTTCGGCGGCATCGATTCGCTTGAACCGCTCGTTCATGTGCAGTGTCTTGGGGGCTTCGGGAATCGCACGTTTTTCGCGGAAAAAGTCGGCGGCCATCAGAATCGCATCTTCGATCTTGCGGTATCCCGTGCAGCGGCACAGATTGCCTTTAATCGCCTTCTTGACGTCGTCGCGCGTCGGGTTCAGGTTTACATCGAGCAGGCTCTTGGCCGAAATGATCATGCCGGGAATGCAAAAACCGCACTGCACTGCGCCGGCTTCGGCAAAACAATGTTCATAGACGCGCATTTCGTCGGCCGGAATGCCTTCGACCGTCACGACCTTTTTACCGGCCATTTTGCTTATCATCGGCACGCATGCCTTCACTTTTGCACCGTCCACCAGCACCGTACACGTGCCGCAAACGCCTTCGCTGCAGCCGTCTTTCGCTGCCGTCAAATGCAGGTCATCCCTCAAAAATCGAAGCAATTTCTTATCTTCCGCGCACTCGTAATCTTTTCCGTTTACATTGACGACAAACATGTTTTCTCCTTCTCCTTGATGGGGTGACCTGACAGTCACGAAACGTCTACATGGATGATTTTGTGGTTCGCCTGCTATTGGCGCGTTCCCATGTAGAGACGTTCCACGGAACGTCTCTTCATGGAAATGCGCCAATACGCCTGCGCGCTTTGGCTATGCGCTTTGCGCATACGCCAAAGCATTTATTTTGGGACAATATCATACACGATTGCAGAGGTTTTTAACAAGGTTTTAAGCAATTTATGGTTTTGGAACAGAATGCAATTGTGTTGCAAATGATAAATAGGAGGTTCGCCCCAACAGGGCATTTGAACCTGTTCACACCGGGTAAACAGATCCTATTGTTTTCAGGTGTGCAATATTGAATAGAACAGATATGCTCCAAGCTCCAAGCTCCAAGCTCATCAACATTCTCATTATGCAAAACAATATATATCTTGCCCGGTGTATGTAAAGATGTCCGCAACGGACATCTTTACATAGCCGGGCACAAGAGGCCGTATTGCGAAGCAATAGGCCGATAGCGAGCTGCAGAGCCGTGTCGTGACACGGCTCCTGGCGAGCAACAATATATATTAATATATATTATTCAACCGTATATTCGCCGACGACGATTTTATCTTTGGCTTTGTCGAGGCGCAGGCTCATCGTTTCGCTCTTTTGGCCGGGGCGTCCCCAGTTGGTATAGAATGTCACCGTGATTGTCGCGGGGCCAACGAGGCTCTGTTGGTGCGAGGCAAAATATTTGGTCGAAACGCTGTATTTGCCTTTGGGGGCGAGTTTGTGCAGGAATTCTTCGGGGCCGTAGCCGGTGGTGACGTCGTGGCTGACGAGTGCGCCGGTTCGTGAGCGATTGTGTGCGTAGTACACTTCTTCGCCGCTGGGTTCGACGACGTGCATGTCGATGTCGGTGTTGTCGGCGTCCCAGGTCATCATGATGCGCAGGTCGGTGTCGAGATTTTGCGCGAATTTGTTGTCGTATTCGGGGATTTTGGGGGCTTCGCCGTTCCATTGTTCGCGTTTGGTCCAGGCCACGAGTTCATTGAGTTCTTCGAGTGCGATGAGCGCGGTCCACATCGCGTCGTCGCGTTCCCATGGGGTAAATGCGGTTTTGTGGAACAATTCGAGGGCTTCCTGAATGTCGGCGGCGCTGTGTTTTTGTTTGCCGCGCATCGTGAGGGTGAGCGCCAGATCGCGCCAGCTGATGGCTTCGTCGGCGCGCAATTTGGCGACTTTGCGCAAAATCATAATGGCAGTGTCGTAGTCACCGGCTTCGCGCAGGCGCCATGCGTAGATGCGCAACATGCCCACGTCGTCGATTTTGAGTTCCGAGAGGTTCGACAGGATACGCACGGCGAGTTGGGGTTGTTTTTCGCGGAAGAAAAGACCGGCGCTGTCAAGGAAGAATGCGGGACTTTGGGCGTAATTGGCGCGCTGGTTCAAGTATTCCTTGTAGAGCGATTCGGGTGTCTTATAGATTGCATAGGCGTCTTTGATGGCGGTAATGTAAGGCGTCTGCGGATCCCAGGCTTTGACGGCAATGGATGCACCGACTTCGCGTGGTTTGGCATTTTGTGCGGATCCACTGTCACTTGCCGCTTTGGCCGGGGCTGCGTGGACTGCATTATCCTCAGCTTCTTCCATCATTGCGCTTTCGGCCATCATTGCGCTTTCGGCCATCATTGGAGCGCTATCGCGCATCTCCTCATCGTCAAATATTGCGCCAAGGATTCCGCCTCTGCGGCGTTTTTCAGGTTCTATGATTTTGGGGATCGGATCGTTCCACCATGAAACGCGTGCATTCCATTCGCGGGTGAGCTGGGAAACCCAGGCTTGCTCTTTGCGCAGTTTTTCGGCCTGTTTCTGGCCTTCGGAAGGGCGCATATCGAGCCAACGTGCGTGCATTTCGGCAAGAGATTCTGGAGGCTCGATGTCGTACTGCACCCACTGTTCGAGCCGTTCGAAGACGATCATGCTCGACACAGGGCTGACAATCGAGAATCGACGGCCAATGGCGAGCAGTTCTTCGCGGTTGTCATTGGCACGTGGGGAGAGTTCATCGACGCGGCGTGCAGCCCAAGCGGATGCCAGCGTCTTGCCGCTGGGAATGGCGGTCGTATTGAAGGTTACGGGGATTTGTCGGCCATCTGAGAGCACGATGGTCGCCTGTGATGTGGGACTGGTCATCCTGCCGACGACCGTGACGCGCCCTGCGACATGCAGACCAATCCCCTGAATATTGGCCAGATTTTCGCCGTTGATAGCCGAAATGACGGGCGGCGAAACGAGTATCTGTTTGAGTGCTTCTTCGCCGCTTAAAATGTCGAGATTGAGTGTGCGGCCGCCGCAGATTCTGCGCATGGCCGAGACATCGCGTGCAGCCCCCGAGATTACCGCAACTGAATTTGCACCAAATTCTGGGAGTGCACCATTCATCGTGTCCATGCCATCGGTAAAGAATAGCGTTGGTCCGTCGAATTTCTGTGCGGCAATGACTTTGAGCGGATCGAAATCGGTGCCGCCGTCATAGGCCAGCGAATCGAGCATTGCGATGAGTTCAGCTCGGGAATTGAAGGTTTGCGCGGGATCGAGTACATGGCGGAAGACGTGGAGTTCATAGCTGGCGATTTCGGGCAATGCATCGATGAGTTTGCGCGCTTCGGCGATATCGGATGCACTGCGGCTGCCCGAGGCATCCCAGATGATGCGCCATTTGGAGGGCATGGCTGGCATTTCGGGTGGCTGAACATCGGCAGTCTTTACGCTTGCCGAAAAGAAAATATCCCCGTTGCTGACTTCGAGCCCGGTCACAACATCGGGAAGATTCGGCATCGCGACGAGAACATTTTCGGTCGGCGTAATATCGGTATCATGGGATTCGACACGCCAGACGGCCTCTGCCGATTCGAAACGCTTGTCGCCCAATCCCCCGACTGCAGGTGCAGGCATCCCGCTGGCAACCGAAATCGAGATATCGCGCCGAGCGAGTTTGGTCCTGGGCATCGGGAGCGCCAAAGCCGCATCGCCATTGGGGGCAATCGTGAGCGGCGTCGTATAGACCACCCGAATTTGGCGCGTCCCCTGCGCAGGAATCGGGTAAATCCGCGTGCGATACGCATTCCCTTTGACCTGCTCGACCAACCCTGGGTCAATGCCCTTTTTGACTTCGTTTTCGAAGGCAATGCGCGCCTTTTCCTTTTCGACGACGGCACCGTCGACCAAAACACCATTCACGTCGATGGCATACCCCGAAACCACCGCGCCATCGGGCAAAGGAAACTCAAGTTCACCTTCGAATGCACGGTTGTTCGGGTTATAAATCGTGAATTCCGTCGAGACCGTTGCATATATATTATTGACGCGCGCGTCAATTTTATAGCTTCCAATTTCTGTGGGCTTTTCATCAGCCTGGCGGTCAGGCACGTTGATAATCAGAATGCGTGCATTGTTGCCAATGGCAATCGTGCCGGGATCGATGGGACCCGCGGGCGACGGAACGCCGCAGTGCCCCCCAGGACACGGCAAAACCACGCGTTCGCCACATTTGCCGGTGATTTCGTTGCACACCTGCGTGCAGTTCTGAGCATTGCAAGATGAACATATCCCCTGCCAGCACACACCGCGCTCGCGCAGTACACATTCGCCGTCGGCCAGGCATTCGACGCATTTGCCTGTGTTGACATCGCATTTGCCATTGTCACAGGCGTGGGCTGCATCGCATGCAATGCACGCTTTATCGCTGCAAATGGGCTTTTCCGGCGTTTTGCAGTCGCTGTTCGCCAAACAATCGACACAATCGCCCGTTGCCGGATCGCATATGCCTTTGACGCACGTTATGATCTTCTCGCCAGTATTGCATTTGTCCGCATTAGGAACTGCAGAGGGCGGAGCGGCCTGTTCCGGTGTGGTCGGTGTTTCCTGGCCAGAATCAGGAGCCACTGGAGGCTGGGGCGGGATTTTGGAGTTGCAAGCAGCCAGTAATGAGCATGCTGTACAAATCAAGCACCAACTACAATGGAATGTCATCTTGTGAAGCATTTTGGCCTCCTTTGATAAATACACAGAGACTTCATCCGTTTATCATATTCGAAAATATTCTACAAAGCCAATCGTGTTGGGCGCCGCCTATGCGCAGCGGCTGCACCGCAGCGCATACGGCTTGCGCCGGCTGGCTACCGGGCATCCGCCCGATACGCCTGCCTGATCGCGCTATTGGGGCATGGGCAAGCCACATGCCCCAATACGCGCGCTCGTTTGTTCCTGATTATCCGCTTGCTACGGCTACCATGGCGAGTTAAAAGATATGATTTGGGGAAAACAGCGGAGGCATGCGATGGCACAGAGCGTTTCGAGCAGTATTCAGACATTAAAAAGTTCACAGACGGATCATCCGGATCAACCTTCGGATATGTCTGAGACCTCCCAAAGGGACGCATCATTGCAGGTGAGTGATTTGCCAAAAAAATCGCAGGATGCGTTTGCCAGTGAACATCCGGCTTTGTCAAAATTCAAGGAATTTCAAAAGATCGGTGCCGGTGCCCAGGGCACGATGTATCGTGCCAAAGCGAATAATGATAACCTGGTGGCGATCAAAGTTCTCGATATACAAAAGATAGATAGTTTAAAAAAAATCGAACTCTTCGAAAGGGAAATAGACACGCTAAAAAGTCTGCACATCAAAGGCGTGCCCGAATTTATAGAAGTGATTAAAAGCGACCATCATATCTATTTAGTTGAAGAATATATCAATGCACCGTCGCTGAGTTCACGCATGAAAGCGCATGAAAGGTTTACGTTTGAACAAATATCAATCATTTTGACGAATGCATTGAACATATTGAATGCACTCGGACAATTTGTGCCGCCCATCGTTCATCGTGATATTAAGCCGGACAATCTGCTCGTAGATGACGCAATGAATGTTTATCTCGTCGATTTTGGCACGGTCGCAATTCAAAAGCAAACGGCTACGATGAGTATGACCATGGCCGGCACGGCAGGTTATCTTGCACCCGAACAAATATATGGAAATGCTTCTCCGGCAGCAGATATATTCTCACTCGGTATGACTATCCTTCATCTGGTGACGGATATTTCCCCGTGTGATCTCATGGGAGAAGATCTTGCACCCGATATTGATAAATATGTTCCGGATAATGTCCCCAAATGGTTTGTGCATGTTCTCAAGCGAATGACATCACCACAGCTTTCTCAGCGCCTCAGAACAGCCGGGGATGTTCAGGAATTCATGCGTCTGGCACAGCTTGATGATAATATAATTTCGAATCATTCGGATAATGAATATCCGGTCGAAAAACATAACGCCAGTGGCGAAAATGCACATGACGATACCATTGAAATAAAGAATGAATCCGCTAACAATTCCGAGGTCGAGAAACATAGAAAAAAACTAATTGACTACTATAATTTCGAAGAATATTTTAATGATTTTAAAATGAAAATTTTCTGGGTACCGATTGCTTTTATTCTAATAATATTCCCGATCTTTTTTATTGTTGGTTACTTAATTATGGATAAAACAATGATATCGTTTATTACAGACTGGATGCCCGGATTCCTGCCCTTTATTCTTATATTCATTTCAAGCTTTGATGAATACAGAGCAAAAAAGCCGGACACAATGCGGCAAATGCATACCGAATATGCAGTCAGTGCACGCTGG
>DGWW01000221.1 GCA_002395385.1 Myxococcales bacterium UBA4248 | reverse complement strand
CTACAAGCTATAAGCTCGAATGAGAATTTCAATCGCAAAAACTCCACTCTCGTACAACATTTGGAGGATATATGAGCTGGACGCGCAGAGAATTTATAACGACGGGGGCATTGGCTTCGTTGTCTTTGCCTTTGCTGGGCGGGTGCCCAAAAAAGGCTGAACCAGTGGCTGCAACGCAGGAGATCATTCAGCCAACAGTAGTGACGAACAAACCGAGTTATTTTGAGAACCATTTTGGTGTCACGCCCGAAATGATCGACAAGGTGCTTGCCAAAACGATGAGCCGCGGCGGAAGTTTTGGGGATTTATTTTTTGAGCATACGAAGAATGGGTCTGTTCGCATGCGCAACGGCAAAGTCACGGAGGCGAGTTCGGAGGTAGCACTTGGCATGGGGGCACGCTGTGTAAACAAGGATCAGGTTGGCTATGCCTATTCTGAATCGTTTGAGCTTGAAGATATGCTTCGTGCGGCAGAGGCTGCCTCTTCTATCGCGCCGGGCAAAGAATCGGTGGAGATAAAACCCAGGCATGATGTCGATTTCGAACGCTATTACAGTCAGGCGGCAGATTGGAGTGCGTTTGATTTGTCGAAAGCCGTGGCACTTGTGCAAAAAATTGAATCGCAGGCACGTGCGAAATCCGCCGATATCATTGAGGTAACCGTACTGATGCAGTGGAATCAGCGCAATATCATGATCAATACATCGGATGGAATCAATGCCGAGGATCGGCAGCCCATATATCGATTGTGGATAACCATGGTCATGAGGCGCGGCGATGAGAGACAGTCGAATATGGCTGGATATGGCGCAAAAGCGGATTTTGAATCGATTACGCAAAGAATTATTGATGATTTGGTCAATGAGGTATACGTCAATACCGAGATTTTGTTTCATTCGGTTCGACCAAAGGCGGGCGAATGGCCGATAGTCCTGGAGGCTGGTGAAGCAGCCATCCTTTTGCATGAAGCGATTGGCCATGGTTTGGAAGCAGATTTTAATAGAAAGGATTTAAGCATTTTTTCGAGCAAACTGAATCAAAGGGTTGCGTCAGATGAAGTGACCATTGGTGACAGCGGTATTGTGAGGGATTCGTATGGAGCTTACAATATCGATGACGAAGGGCATGCCTGTGAAGATACGTTACTCGTCGAGAATGGTATTTTACGCGGTTATTTGCATGACCGCATCAGTGCGGATCATTATCATTTGAAATCGACGGGGAATGGACGCCGGGAGAGTTACAAACACAAACCCATTCCCCGCATGCGTGTGACCTATATGAAGAATGGTCCTCATGAAAAAGAAGAACTTTTGGATGGCATAAAATATGGCATTTACTGTTCGACGTTTACCAATGGCGTTGTCAATATCGGTCAGGGAGATTATACTTTTTATATGAAGAATGGGTATCTGATAGAGGATGGTAAACTGACGACGCCGATAAAGGATGTCAATTTGATTGGTAATGGACCTGACACCCTTTCTAAAATAGATATGGTTGCCAATAATTATAAATGCGATACATGCCCGGGGTATTGTGGCAAAAAAAATCAGAGGGTGCCAGTTAAATTTGGCATGCCATCGATTCGTGTTACGCATATAACGGTTGGAGGGGTGTAGCGATGTCAGATATGAAATCTATAGCACAACATGGTTTGGAGAGTGCCAAAAAGCATGGTGCACAAAATGCATCTGTCATGTTATCCCAAAGACAGAGGATGAGCATTTCATGTAGAAATGGCAAGATAGAGGATATCGATAGTGCGGGGTCTTCTTCTTTCACGATTCGTTTGTTTGTGGATGGTCGGTACAGTTCATTCAAGTCGTCTGATTTGCGCCATGACAAGCTCGATGAAGATATTCATCAGGCGATAGAGATGACGCGTCTTCTCGAATCAGATCCAGCCCGTAAATTGCCCGATCCGTCGATGTATGAGAATCGCGCAGACCTCGATCTTGAGTTGTATGATTCGGCAGTGGCGAGTCTGACACCAAATGATTTGATTGAAAAGTGTAAGATTCTCGAAGCTGAGTGTAAGAAATTTTCAGATATTAATATATTTGATATTGGCACAACCAGTCAATCGAACATTAACAATTTATATATGGTGAATACGAACGGCTTTGAAGGTTCTGCACAGACATCGAGTTGTTATACAGGCTGTAACGTTGCTGTAAAGGAAGGCGAAAAGAATATTACGGGTTATCATGGTCACATGACACGGTTTTACAGTGATCTCCATTCTGCAGAGAAGATAGCGGCCGATGCTGTTCAAAATTGTCGTTATCGCATTGGTTCCCAAAAAATAGCATCCGGAAACCGCACAATCATTCTTGACCGCAATGTGAGTTATTTTCTTTATTATTTCTTGAGGCCACTGAGTGGTTATAGTCTGGTTGATAAAGAATCGTATTTTATGGATAAGCTTGGCCAGCAAATCGGTTCGGGCCTTCTGGATGTACATAATATGCCCTTTATCAAGCGCGGTCTTGGATCTCAACTTTTCGATGAAGAAGGTATTTCGGAAAGAGAGGCTGTGCTATTCGATCATGGGGTGTTGGCCGAAATTCCCCTGGATACTTATTGTGCCAATAAACTCAATATGAAGTCCACTCCCGATATGAGCAATGTCGTTCTTACGCCCGGGAAGCGCAGTCGGGAAGAGATGATTGCGGATGTGCAGGATGGTATTTATGTTATTGACATCATGGGGGGGAATTCAGATCGTTCTAGAGGTGATTTTTCGCATGGTATCTGTGGTGTGGCGATTGAGAACGGCAAGCTGACGCAGAATGTTTCTGAAATGAATATCACTGGCAATCATCTGGAACTATGGAAGAATCTGACCGAAGTCGGTAATGATCTTTGTGAAAATTCCAACTTTGTGATGCCGACATTGCGGTTTGACAACGTCTCGACGAGCGGAAGCTGAATTTAATGCGGAATTCGGAATTGTTTTAATTCGCAAGGCGCAATTGATTTTTTGAAATATGAAACAGAATTCGAACAAACACCGTCAATGTCCTAATAAGATGGGAAAATCGGGGCAGACTTTTCGGGGCCAAAAGATAACGGTCGCCGAAGATGCTCCGCTCCTGGCTTTTTTGCGTACCCAATTATCGAATCGCAGTGCCACGGCGATTAAAGATTTGTTGAAGCATCAATGCATTTTGGTGAATGATGAGGTGATCACACAGTTTGATTATCTTCTTAAGACCGGCGATGTCGTTTGTGTTGGTTCGAAAGTGGATGCCCAGTTTGGCCTGCACCATGACAAATTGCAGATCCTGTATGAAGATGATTTTATCCTGGTAGTAAACAAGGCTTCGGGTCTACATTCGGTTGATACCACGGGCAAGGGTGTCGAGAATGCCTGCGGCATTTTAGAAAAGTATATCCAGAAGAAATCACCCGGTAAGAGAATCTATGTCGTTCATCGGCTCGACAGAGATACATCTGGTGTGATGCTATTTGCCAAGAGCCGCGAAGCACAGAATAAACTCGTAGCCAACTGGAATGACTGTGTCGAAGAGCGCATTTATATTGCCGTTGTCGAGGGCCATGTAGAACCGCCAAAAGGCACCATTGATTCTTATTTATATGAGGACGAGCGCAAGGTCGTTCACAGTACAGCGGATGCCTCGAAAGGATTGCGTGCCATTACGCATTATGAAACTGTACGTTCGAATGAACAGTATACTATTTTGAGAGTCAGCCTCGATACCGGCAGAACGAATCAAATTCGTGTGCACATGCAGTCTATTGGTCATCCTGTGGCCGGTGATGGCAAGTATGGTGCAAAGACCGATCCCATCGGTCGGCTTGGATTACATGCATATAATATTAGATTTAAACATCCCATTTTTAATAAGATGATGAGTTTTAAGATAGAAGCTGAGTTTAATGCGGAATTCGGATTGTTATTTAATTAGCAATTAGCAATTAGCAATTAGCAATGAATGGGTCATTCACAAGGTAATTACTAAAGAATGAAGTTATCCAGATGCTTTAGAGACAAATTTGAGAATGCCAGAATAATTGCACATTGCTGACTGCTAATTGCTCATAGAAAACGGATTTGTTCGCATCTAACGATATTCACTATTTAATGCGCAATGCGAAAGTGAATTGTGAATAGTGAATAGTGAATAGTGAGTTATGTGCTCTCAATGAATTCTGCAATTCACTTCGGTTATGTATTCTAATTATTAATTATTAATTATTAATTCTTAATTATTAATTATTAATTATTAATTATTAATTATTATCCATTCTCTTTCTTTTCCATTCGAGGGTTGTTTCACCGAGAGGCCAGAGGGGAGGTATTTGTATCGTTGCAGAGATATAACCTTTATTATCTGTCTGTGCATAGACGGTGAGGTGTCGATCACCGTTTTTCATCGAAAGAAAAAAGATTTCGTTTGAAATGGGGTTGGAATATTCATCGACCATTTGGCCGCTGATATTGAGTGCTTCGTGACGTGTAGAATGCGCAGGAATATTTATAAGAGGTACGAAGCGGAAGGTTGATTTTTTATTATTGATTGAATGATTTGCATTTTTGGAAGAATATATATTGCCTGTTCTGAAATAATTTGAATTTGTATATTCGAATGAATTTTTAAGATAATCGTTTTCGATGACATGATTGCTATTTGAGTTTGTGTTATTATTATCTGAGATTAAAGAAGTGTTGGTGTTTATGGATGAGTTTTGACTGGAATTCATGAAAGAAAAGTTTTGCTCAACCGTTGTTTTGTTGGATGTCGATTGTATGGTGAGAGACTGTGCTTCTCCGCCCAGTTCAACAGGGTACCATCGATCATGGTGATAGATTTCAATAAAGGCATGTACTTCGTTTGCGGCGATTCGAATAGGATAGCCCATGGATTGTGCAATGAGCATGAGCAAAATAGCTCTGTGACGGCATAATCCCTTTTTTTGAATCAGAATTGTTTTGGCTAAGTCCATGGACATGAGCGCGCTGTCATTTGTCAGAACGAGGGATTGACTATCGAAAGACTGAAAAAAAAGAATGAGATCTGTCAGAGGTGTATTGGATGAGAGAATTGTTTTTAATGCTGGTGCAGATGAAATGAGTTCATGTGCTATAGCCATTTGCTGTGTAGACACATTGTTGGTTTTTATGGCATCACGAAAGAAATCCGCGTCAACAGGCGTTGCTGAATCTTCGAGTGCTGCCGTTTCGTATTCAATTCGATAAGCTCCTTGTCGTGTAGTTTTGACGGCGTATCGATCGTCCGGGCATTGATAAAGTTCAATAGGCGCTTCAGTGGATGAGTCCTCGTCAAGTTGATAAGCTCGTATTTTGGTAATCACCATTTCGGGAGAATCGGTTGGTATATCCATGATTGTGTTAGGCAACATATCCATGAAAACCAATGCGGAGCGGTGTAGTGTATGTGTGCCAGGAGCATTCTGAACCTGAGTTATGTGGCACGGTTCGTGGCTTGGTTCGATTAAAAAATCCGATTGATTGAATCGAATTTGTGAAAAAATCATTCTCCGTTTGTATGTTTTGACAGGCGGTGCAAATGGTTCGGACATTTGAAGATCGCCTGCGACATCGGTATTGCTGTCGAGTCCGAGTTTATCCGGCATATTGGGTGCAGTTTGGGGCAAAGTTTTTGAAATATATGGTGGTTCAATCGTTTGAATTTCGAAATATTCGTAGGGCACCTGTGCCGTGATGAGGGGATACGAGAGTATGATGAAAATGATATATGGATATTGGATGGCTGCAGATAGTTTCATAGGATACAAGAAACGCCGCGAAAGCGGCGCGAATAACAGGTAGAATTGAGATTTGTGTGGGGCGTTGCGGGGTTTACCCCGCAGTGGGGGTAGGCGCGTATTTCCGAGTAGAGACATGTCATGTCTCTACTCGGAAATAGCGCCGCAGGGGGCGTCTGCCCCCTGTTTATTCATCCTTAACCATTGAGAACGGCGAGTGCATTTGGATTTTGCGGTGAAACTTCAAGGAGTTCTTTGGCAGTTTTTTGTAAATCAGCGGCGCTGTCACCGCGTTTTTTCTGCATCTTTAGTTTGAGTTCGAGTGCGGAAACGCGCAGCACGGGGTTGTCAGAGGCAAGGAGTGTTTCGATTTTGTTGTTTGCTTCATTATATTTATCAGCATCGATATCGAAGCACAGGTTGAGGAGGGTCATTTTTTCGGATTTTGCGCCGCGCAATTTTAGTGAGTTTTGGAGTTTTTTAGCTTCGGCGGGTGAGAACTCGCGCATCAGCATACAGCGATCGATATCGATATCTTCACGTGATTTGATATCGGCTTCGGCGCTTGCCTGGCCGAGTGTGGCGGCAGCTTCCTCAATCTGTCCCATAGCCGCGAGATAGGCGGCTTTTTGTCTAAAGATAGCGATGATGGCGTTTTTATCGAGATCATGTCGATTATTGAGCACCTCATTGAGTGTTGAGATCGAATAATCAACTCTTCCAATTTGTTCGTAGAGTGGGACGAGTTCAAGTCGTATATTATTCTTTTCTTCTTCGGGCGCTTTGGGAAGCTTAAAGTTAGTAATGAGTTTAATAGCCTTTTTAATTTTACGGATACGTTTATAGAATTCGATAATTTCGAGATTACTCGTAATTTTGAAAGCATTCTGATAGTAGGTGTCGGCCTGTTCGAGTTTTTGATGTGATTCGTAGAGGGCACCCAGTTTGAGACAGAGGTTTGTTTGGTCTTCGGGGGACAGTGTATTGAGAGCGCCCTGGATGACGACATTAAAGGTGTCATCATCGAGATGATCGGCGCATTCTTTGACGAGTGCATCAATGGATTCGGCGCTCTTTTGATTTGTCTCATTCGATTTGTTGTCGGGTTGTGCTTCGAGTTTTGTCGTTTCCTGTGAAGTTTTGTTTTCGTCTTTGGGTTGTGTGACGATTTTGAGCCAGATCTCGCTCAACGTCTTGAATTCATCTGTATCGCGATCGATGGTTTCGATGGCAGCGACGACTTTGCCGTCGAGGTTTGCGGCGACGGCTTGTTTGTGTGTGTCTTCATCGAGCGCATCGGCAGCTTCGGGTATTCTTTCGAGTTCAATGAGCAGTCTGGCTTTTGCGAGACGCAGAGACAGGGCCATGAGGCCTGTGGATTCGACTTCGATTTGTTCGAGGAAACAGACGAGTTGATCTTTATCAATATTTTCGTCATTTGCTTTATCGATGATTTGTTCGATGACGGATGGGATTAGTTTTTCGTCATCTTTTGCAATGAGATCCATAAAGAATTTCATTGTATTGGCATCGTACAGGTGGACGAGTGCGAAGATAAGTGATTTGAGGGTATAATTGAGTCTTTCCTGTTGTGTGAGTACTTCGAGTGGGAAATCCTTGCATATTTCGGTGCATTCGAAATAGCGTCCGAGTCTTTCGAAAGCATTGAAGCAGCACTTGAATGCGGGGATATTGTCGGGAGCAGCTTTAAGGAGGTTTGCGAAAGCTTCGGCAGCTTTTTCGGTATCTTTAATGATATGCTGATAACAATCGGCGAGTGTCATGTGAATTTTGGCAATTCGGGACTTGTCATCGATTTCGTTGACGGCATCTTCGAGAAGTCCGGCCCATGTTTTGTAAGCCGTTTCGTTATCTTTGGCCGCAGTCTTGAACATAGAGAAGAGGCGGTCGCTTGGGATGAGTGTGTAGAGCTGTGCGTGTGCAGGGATGAAGTTTTCGATATTGAGTGCAGCGCCTTGTCCGAGCATGAATCCTAAATATCTTTCGAGCAGACCTTTTTTGAGGTCAGTTGAGATATCGCGATCCAGCACGCTCTGATAGATATCTTCGACGAGTTTTGACAATCCGGATGCCATGCATTTGGATTCGAGTCTTTGTAGAACAGCAATGGCTTTATCGTTGTCGACGCTAAGCAGTATTTCATGCAGGCCTTCGGATACATCAGCTTTAACGTCGTCAAACTGTAGGAGTGTTTCGTAGGCAGAGATCAATTTATCATCATCATCACCGAACGCGAGTTTGAGTTCACGGCAAGTGGCTTCAAGTTCAGCTTTGACCTGAGGATTTTTAGCCCGAGCGGCTTTGAGTGAAGCATAGACGAAGGCCCTGTCGGGCAGTTGAAGTTTGGTTGCCAGGTTATAGCACAGATCGATGGCTTCGCTGTTATTCGGGTCTGCAGTGACTGATTTTTCGGCATATTCGAGAGCGATTTCATCGCGATTTGGAATTCTGAGCAACACATTGGCAATTCTCAGCCAGAGGTTTGTAAAATCGGATTGTGAAAGGGATTCGGATTCAAGTTCCTCGAGTCCTTCCCGGATTTCATTATTCGAGCGCATTTTTGTAGCAATGCGCAGGAGCAGCCCGTCACTGAGGTTGACATTGGGAGAATAGGAAATTGCTTCGCACAAAGTTTGGAGCGCCTGAGGCTGGTCTCCTCTAAAGCTCTGAAGGCCAGCGTCAATGAGTTTTGACAGGCACATTCCGAGTGGATCTGTGTTGTTATCATACAATTTTCGCAATGCGTCGGTTTTGTCACATTGGGTATAATTGACGATATGAAGCGTGAGTGTGACGATGGCGCGAATTTTCTCCAGATCGGTATAATCGTCCATCAGGCCTGCAATGATTCTGTAGAGGTTATCAAAATCGTTTCCAGGATAGCCTTCGAGCATGCATCTTTCGTACAGCCCGATGGCATCGGCAATATTCTGGCATTTAAAAGCCTGAATTTGTGCGCATTCGAGAATGAGTGCGCAACGTTTTGTGGGATCATCGATGGTGTCCCAGTGATTGGACAAGAGCGTGATGAGTTCGTCCCAATTTTGAGATTCGCGCAGATGGTGACTGACTTCGGTAAAAGCTTCGACATTTGAGGAATCATATTCGAGTGCTTCCTGGAATGCATCAGCCGCTTTAGTACTATCTTTAAGGAGGTCACCATAGATATGTCCGATGCAGACGCATAAATTTGAATGTCGTTCTACCTCGGTTTCATAGAGGTAAATATGTGTTTCGTACAATTCGATGAGTTTTTCATAATTACCTTCGATGAGGAGTTGGTTTCTTTCATTGAGAAATTCCATTCGCTCTTCGGCCATCAGGTCTCTCGTCGGTGTAGCGAGGAACGGGGAGTGGAGTGGGAGCAATAATTTTTCGATTTCCTCATACTTTCGGGCTCTTTGGGAGAGCTGAACCGTTGGGGTTTTGCTACCAGGCGCACTTGCAATGGTCACGATATTATTGATATCAGCCTGCATGACGTTTAAATCATGCAGCAACAGAGCGACAGCATCATCTTTGTGTGGATTTGGTTTATCGAATTCTCCGTTTGGATCGATTTTATCGAGCGAGAGATCGATTACGGCCTTCATGTGAACGGCATTGACAGGATCGAAGTTTTCGGTATTTTCGCTCCATAACCATTCGAATAGGCTTTCGATGCATTTGGCGTCATTTTTGACGTCAGCTGCTTTAAATTCACAGATAGCAGCTCTTCTGGACATGAAATCTTCGAAATCGATTTCGCTGAGGAGTCCAGAAACATAATTAAAATCGCTGCAGTGGAGGAGTTGCAGCAGGATGAGCATGTGTCCGCGATGGAAGCGGCGTTTCCCATTGATTTCAAGTGGGGTGATCCAGCCTGTTCTGATGTAATCATCGAGATATGGCGTCACTTTTTTTAGGCTGCGCTGTGTCAGCATGGCATTAAACGTATCAGAATCGAATGTTTCACATAAGAATTCTGCTTTTTCCCGAACTTTTTTCATATACAGAACATTTTTTGCCATATGTAAACCTCACCGAGTGAAAGAATCACCGCATAAATGACGCAAAAAAACTGTCGCATAACTCCCAGACGGGAGTGCAAATTCAATTGAAATAGAAGTAGAATCGAGCCGCTGAAAAGTCAGTCGGTCAGGTCTAACCCAATATGCTCTTCGTGCCCCATCCGCAAATTTGTCGATCATATCAGGTTGGATGTGTGCATCAGGAAGTTTAGTCTGCCAGTGCTCGAAAAAATCCTGAACAGCCTTTTGCATTTGCTGTTCGCTAACTCCCTGTCCGTGCATGTATTTTTTTCCGATAAGCGGCAAAGTGACGACGATTTCGCCATTTTTCGAGCGTTGTTCATCGGTATTGGGATCGTCACACACAAAGCACCCTGCATTGATTTTTTGCATGACATCTCCCTGAAATACATCCCATCCCGTTTGTACGAAACGTCTGGCAGCGATGAGATTAAAGATGGCGGACTGTATCGCACTGACATAGAGTTTTTTGAGTTTGTGCGGGGCTTTGGCTCCCGCGAGTGTACGCAACCCTAGTGCGACGTTATCACCATTAAACCCGAATCTTTGTTTTCCAAAATAATTGATTATGCCTTCGTTTGTCAGGCATTGCAGTGCATTTTGAATTGTCTCGTCATCCGCATTGACGCCGGTGAGATGCATTTTGAACAAGTTTCCCCGCAAGTGCCCCATGTGTATTTTGTTTGTATGGCGCGTCACCTGCAGAATTTTCATCCATCCGAGTTCGTTGAGTTTTTCGATGGCAGATAGATGATCTTTTCGTGTGCAAACGCTAATCCATTGGCGTGTGACGGCGTGAACGTCTTTTTTTCCGGCACAACCGACATCAGTTTCTTTGACGTCGAAAGCTTTTTCTATCGCTTTTGTTGCATCCATTGTGGATTTACCAGTTTTTTCAATCCACAGATAAAGATGTTCTCCATCCCCTGAGGGGAGGTAAGCGGGAATTTCCGATACTTCAAAATCGGAATCCAGCGTACCAATATCCCCCCCGATAGGGGTAAAATGGTCTTGATTTAACGGCATTTTATCGCAGAATCCTGCCGTTATAATTTCGTTTTCCCAACGATA
Source organism: Myxococcales bacterium UBA4248 (assembly GCA_002395385.1). GTDB lineage: Bacteria > Myxococcota_A > Bradymonadia > UBA4248 > UBA4248 > UBA4248. Next base: position 13,306 of record DGWW01000221.1, on the reverse strand, counting down.
TTCAGCGTTTTCCTGGTTCATTTGGCGATACTACTTTTTAGAGGAGCGCTTTTTTTTCAGTGTGAGATGGATTTCATCCGTAGTTTTATCTTCTTTCCATTCGAAATCTTGTTTTTCTTTTCGGTAATCATCTTTTAACAATTCGATTTTATATGTTTTGTTCATGGGCAGTACAATGGAGAATGGCGTTGTGCCTTTGTCCTGGTTATCAATCAGGACTGTAGCTCCACTTGGATCCGATGTGATATTGAGTCTTCCTTCGAGCGGGATGAGTGTGATTGGGATACCTTCTTTGACTTCGCGGAGATTGAGGGTAACCGGCTGATAGAATGGCAATTGCAGTGTGATGTTCTCTTTTTCCAGGGGTACGTCACTGGGCGTGGACAGTCCGGAATCTTCTTTTCCGTACATTATTTTAGCGCCTGGAGGGGTGCTGTTGATATGGATGGTAGCCACCTGTTCGACGGTATTTTCCACAATCTTTTTATCTTCGCCAGTGTCCATCTGAATAAACAATACGATGGCAACGACGAGGACAATAATGAGTGAGATGGCGGCAATAAAAAGCTTTTTTTCGTCGACGGACAGAATGCGGTCGAATAACGATTTGAAGTCTTTTAGGACAGATTGATGAGTCCCGCTTTTGTTGACATCGGTGAAATTGACCATCACCGTGGAATCGGCACCCACATCATTGATATCGAGGTCGATGCTTCGATTGAGTGCAAAGCTCAGGGTATCATTTGGGGTCAGTCTCATGGTGTTGATATTGTCATCCATGATCTTGCGCTTGCCGACGATTTTGTCGAAATCAGCTTTATTGTATACAGTGGTGGACGAATCGTCTCCTTCCGCAGAATCGTCTTCCAGCATTCCCGAAGTATTGATGAGTGTCGTGTGATCATCGTCAGAGAGATAAAGTGCCTCGGGGTCAGCGTTGGATGACAGGGGTATGCCATCGAGTGTATCTCGTTTATCCCCTATTTCGGCGAGGCATTTTTCGACGAGCATCGACAGATTGAGGGAATCGTAGACCTTGCACGTATCATGATAAAACTGTGTCAAAGCGAGCAGGAAATCGCGCGATGTCGGGAATCTTTGAGTCATATCCCGAGTCAGTGCTTTTGCCAGAATCCTTTTGAGTTTTTCGGGAATATCGGGCAGGTATGTCTCGATGGGGACAAAATCGGCCATGCGTGTTTTTGTTCTTAAGCGTGCATCATCCAGGCTGAGTGGGTACAGCATGTGCCCGCACAACATTTCATAGAGGACAGCCCCAAGTGCAAAGACGTCGGCCCGTTGGTCGACGCGATCGCCGCGTGCCTGTTCGGGACTCATGTAATTGAACTTGCCCTTGATGGTTCCCGCCATCGTTTCAGTGGAATCGCGTTTTGCCTTGGCGATACCAAAATCGATTAGTTTTACCTCGCCTTCTCTTGAAATGCAGATATTCTGAGGGTTGACATCGCGGTGAACAATTTCGAGCGGTTCCCCGTTGTCGTCGGTCATTCTGTGAGCATAGGAAAGTCCGCTGCATACTTCCATGGTGATGAAAACAGCAGCTTCGATAGGGAAAACCCTGTTTTTTCCGAATAAATACTTGCATAAATCGGCCAGATTGAGCCCATCGACATATTCCATGACCATGAAGTATTTATCTTCATCATGTTCAAGGCCGTATACCTGACAGATATTTTTATGCGTCATCCGGACGGTAATGCGCGCTTCTTCAAGCAACATTTGGACGAAATTGTCGTTTTCCTGCATTGAGCCTTTGAGGCATTTGAGCGCAACCACTTTTTCTACACCGCCCACACCTTCTGTTTTTGCACGTAAAATGCGGGCCATACCGCCTTCGGCGATGTAACCGTCTATCTTATATTTGCCTAAAGTTTCCACCATAGTACCTTCCTTTAGATACAGCGGACTAATATTTATCACACTTGGTATGTTTCGCAAGCATGTATTTGGAAACTCGCGGCGTGGTCAAACAAAAATAGTGCGTTCGCGTATGCAATAGCGAACGCGGTTCGGCCGTATGACAATAGGCCGAAGCAGAAATCAAGGCTCAAAAGCAGGCGATGATTAAACCGTATAAAATCCTGCCAGTTCGAGATAGCCACACGCATTTTACAGGGGGCAATTTATTTGGATTTCATGTGCTATTCGTCCTTTGTACGAATACGCACATGATGCGCGGCTATCTTCGATACACCGCGCATTTGGTGATGTCTGGAATGCCATTAGGTTTGGCGTTGCGCAAACAGGCTTAATTCCTTACAACGATGTCAATGATATTGTCGTGCTGCTGTACGTCGCATGAGGCAGCTTCCTTGAGTTGAACAACAACTTTGACGTCCGCCCCGGCACGTTCAGCTTTGGCTTTTGCGAATGGTGTTTTGAAATACGACATGTCAAGTTCGCGCTGGTTATTAGAAACAGCGAGTTTTGTGTTTGCAATTAATATCTCGACGCGGTCGGAAGGTGTGGCAAGACGTTCAAATTGCGTGGGCTGCGATGTCTGTATGAAGATGCGGTGTGCTCCCTGTTCAGGCATGAAGCCAATCCATGAGAGCTGGTTGCCGGCAGTTTTGGTAAATGTCTTTTGGTTTTCAGGTACGAGACGTGTCGGTGGTGTGACACCTTTATAACCGGCAGTGCCGTTATCGATTTTGACGAGCTGTTCGGCAGGTGTGGGTTCCGGAGTTGTCTGTTGTTCATTCTGATCGGCAACCGTGACTTTGGAAATGCGTCCGCTGTCACCGGAATTGGCGGCTTTAGTGGAATCCCCCTGCGTCGTGGGGGCAGCAGGTGCACTTTGCTGTGGTACCGGCATTCCCGGAATATAATAGATTCCCGTTGTTGATGCATCCTGGGCAAATGCGGGGGCTGATATGAAAAATAAAGCAGCAGATAGGTGAATAATTTTTTTCATTGTGCAAGTTCTCGGGCGAAAGTCACAAAGCTGTCGTGTCAAATGGCAAAGAAACGCCGCTTTATTTAGTTTAGCACGTTTATAGAAATAGATACAAAAAAAGGGCTTCGTTTTAGGAAGCCCTTTTGAATTCTCTATTTTAGAGAATTATTCTTCAGCGGCGTCTTCTTCGACGGCACCTTCGCCAATGACGAGGCGTTTGAAGCAGTCGATCTTGATTTTATCATCGACGGCTTTTGCGCACTGATTGAGTTTAACTTCGACGGATTCTTTTCCATCGCCCTGCCACATCTGATTGAGGAGAGCCACATCGGCGAACCATTTATTGAGCATGCCTTCAGCGATGCGATCGAGCATGGCTTCGGGTTTTCCGGATTCAGCGGCTTTTTGTTTGCAGACATTGCGCTGATCGGCGACGGCAGCAGCATCAATCTCATCTTTGGAAACGGCGAGTGGATTGATGGCATAGACATGGAGAACGAGCTCAGCACAGAAATCTTTGAAAGCGTCTTTGCTGGCGGTGTCGGCTTTTGTGCAGCTCACTTTGACGGCGACAGCGCCTTTGCCGTCATGGTGACGATAGGTGCTGACGAGGCCATTGTCAGCGGTCAGGCGGACGAAACGACCGATGCGGATATTTTCGCCTGTGGAGGCAGAGAGGTTACCGCGTTTGAGTTCGAGTTTTTCGCCGCCGAATTCGAGGTCGAGCAGATTTGCATCTGCAGCGGGATTGGCATCATAAATATCGCGGGCGAGTGTATTGCAGAAATTGCGGAAGTTATCGGTACGTGCGACGAAGTCTGTTTCGCAGCTGACTTCTACGAGTGCAACGCCTTTTCCATCATCGGAGCGATACATGCCGATGTAGCCTTCGCTCGTTTTGCGTGCGCCGCGTTTTGCAGCCTTAGCAAGGCCTTTAATCTGGAGATATTCGGCAGCTTTTTTGAGATCGCCGTCACATTCCACGAGCGCTTTTTTGCACTCCATCATACCGGCATCTGTTGCTTCGCGGAGCTGTTTAACCAATGCAGCTGTAATTGTAGCCATATATTTTTATCCTCTTGGGCTCAAAGAAATGAAAGAAAAAGAGATGCGAAAAAAATCCCATGCACGTATCGTGCATGGGTGAAAGAGCACTATTTATCGCCTTTATCTTCGACTGGACGGCCGCGGTGCTGAACTTTGGCAGCGGGTGCATCCGCTTTGTCGTCTTTTGCGGGTGCTTCGGCAGCGCGACGTTTTGCACCTTCGATGCATGCATCGGCGATGGCGCTCGAGAAGAGACGGATGGAGCGAATGGCGTCATCATTGCCGGGAATGACGTAATCGATGGGTTCAGGATCGCAGTTGGTATCGACGACAGCAATGACGGGGATTCCGAGGATCTTGGCTTCATTGACGGCGATGGCTTCTTTTCCGCTGTCGATGATGAAGAGTGCACCGGGCAGTGAATTCATTTCTTTGATACCGCCGAGAGATTTTTCAAGTTTTTCGCGTTCACGTTCGATGACGCGGACTTCTTTTTTGGAGAGTTTGTTGAAGGTGCCATCTGTAGCCATACGGTCAAAATTGCGAAGTTTTTCGATGGATGAGCGGATGGTTTTCCAGTTGGTGAGTGTACCACCGAGCCAGCGTTCTGTAATGAAGAATTGTCCAGCGCGGGCAGCTTCTTCAGCGATGACATCCTGAGCCTGGCGTTTTGTGCCGACAAAAAGAACGGGGGCGCCGGATGCGACGACGTTCGAAACAAAGTCATAAGCTTTGTCAAAAGCAACAACTGTTTTACCGAGGTCGACGATGTGAATACCATTGCGTGCACCGTAAATGTACGGTTTCATTTTGGGATTCCAACGTTTTGTCTGATGACCGAAGTGAACACCGGATTCGAGAAGTTTTCTCATGGAAATGTGCGGCATTTTATTCTCCTTTTGTTATGCCTCCGCAAGACAGGATGCATCACCCGAAAGTATGGGACATCGAAAGCATCTTATAAGGCTTGCGTGTGAAATTGATTTGCACAATGCAAATCGCGGGCGCTCTTATCATTTCATGGCCCGGGTGTCAATTCAATTAATTCGGAATTCGGAATTCCGAATTATTTGGGCATTCTCAAGGTTATTTCTAAAGAAAATAGAGACATTTTAGCTTTAGAGTGACATTTGGGGGCTGCAAATTAATTCTGCATTCTGCATTCCGCATTCCGCATTTAGAACAACATATACCTCTAAGCTTTAGATTTACCCTGTATTTTGTCGTCCAATTCCGCATTCCTTATTCCGAATTATTTTAAGGTGTCGTTCTTGCAATTCTCCCATAATAATGGTTTGATAAGGGGTTGGGCCTTTTGCCTGGAGTTTGTTATGCACCGGAAATCAATCATATTATTAGCTGCGCTGATGGCAGTAGGGGGCTGTGATCTTGCATCGCGTTCGTATTCTCCTGAAAAAGACTACGAATTCAGGCAGTTTGGGGAACGTTGTGCCAATCATGTCGAATGCGCGAGTACCTACTGCATGTCTTATACCCAGGGAGATTTTTGCACAAAACCTTGTGATGAGGGGTGTCCGGATGGATGGTCCTGTCAGCAGGTGAATAATCCCCACGGTGAAGGTACCGTTTCTTTATGTACCATGCAGCAGCAGCAGCTTTGTATGCCCTGTACCCAGGATGAAGTCTGTGGTCATGGGGGGGCCAACTGGTGTCTTTCTCTTGAAAATGGTCATTTTTGCTCATTGGATTGTACTTTTCAGAGCTGTCCCACGGGCTATGTCTGTCAGGATATGACCGATTTATCGGGGAATACGGGGCGTCAGTGTGTGCCGGTAACCGGCCGTTGTACATGTGATGAAGAGAGCATAGGTCAGGTTCGCGGATGTGAAATATCCAATTCATTCGGGACATGTCAGGGCGTGGAAGTTTGCGGTGGTGGCTTAAGCTGGGAGTCATGCAATGCCAGGACTCCGGGTGAAGAAGTATGCAATGGCGAGGATGATGACTGCGATGGTTTTATCGATGAAGACCTGGATGGCGCGGCCTGTACCATTGAGAATGAATTTGGTGCGTGTCCTGGCGAGCAGTTGTGTGCCGGTGCATCGGGATTGGTTTGTTTTGGACAGACGCCTTCAAAAGAGGCATGCAATGGTGCGGACGATGACTGCGATGGTTCCATCGATGAAGATTTCAGGAACCAATCCGGCCTCTACGACAAGCGAGATAATTGCGGAGCCTGTGGCCAGAATTGCGATTTATTGATGGAGCATGCTCTGGAAACGGAATGCCGCATCGTCGATGATCAGCCCGTTTGTCGGGCAACTTCCTGTGAACCTGGTTACTTCCTTTATATGGATGGTGTGACCTGTATGGCGCTTCCGAGCAATCTGTGTACTTCGTGCTCTCAGGATAGCGACTGTGTCGGTCCAAACAGCCTGTGCGTTGACAACGGTCTTGAGGCTTTCTGCGGGCGCGATTGTGCACCAGGTTCGGCTTATGGTGAAGAGTGTCCGGATGGCTACAGATGTTCCGAAGTCAGAGCAGGCAAGCAGCAGTGTATCCCCGATACCAATACCTGTATTTGTAATGCAGAGAATATCGACAGTGCCCGATCCTGTCACATAAAAACTTGTGTCGGATTTGAGTGGTGCAAACTCCAGGGCGATGGTTCCTACAATTGGTCCGAATGTCTGATAGAATCCTACAATCCTGAGATTTGTGATGGGCTCGACAATGACTGCGATGGCGAAATCGATGAGGGCCTGCGCGACCCGTCGACGGGGCTTTATATTTCAAACGAGCACTGTGGTTATTGTTTCAACGATTGCTCAGATTATTACAAACCCGAGATTCATCATACGGAAGGTGTATGTTTGGTGAAAGCTGGGACTGCAGCATGCGGTATGGGACCCTGCATGACAGAGGTCGTCGATGGCGTCGAATATGAATGGGTGAATACGGATCAAATCTCGGAAAATGGCTGTGAATGTCGTCGTGTAAAAGGCAATTTGAAGAAGGATGACCCGGAAATTCCCGACACCTATGCTTCAGGTTTTGTTTTTTCCGATGAGAACTGCGATGGTATTGACGGTGTCATTGAGGATGCCCTTTTTGTTTCGAAGGATGCCGCCTCCGGTGGAAAAGGAACGATAGACGCCCCCTACCAGAAGATAGGCGATGCTCTTAAAGCATGGGCATCAGCAGGTAAAAAATACATTCTCGTAGCGGAAGGTATTTACGAGGAAGACATTTCCCTGCCGGATGGTGTCGTCATGCATGGGGGGTACAGCGTCAATTTTAAAGAGCGCGATCTTGTTCTTCATGCGTCTCAGATCAAGGGTGTTTCAGCTCCTGCGACCATAAAGGCGTCTAACCTTACGAAAAATGCGATTATTTCCGGTTTTGTGATTCGTGGGACCAACAGACCTCTTGAAACGGGTGGCAAACCTTCCATTGCCGTTTGGATTGAATATACGTCGATGGTGACTTTGCGTGCCAACGAGATTATTGGCGGGCAGGGTGAAAGTGGCCTCGAAGGCAAAGCCGGAAGCGCCGGCAATGGCAGCAAACAGGATTCGGCATTGAATGGCGGTGACGGCCTCAATTCACTTCGCAAGGACGGTCCCTGTAAGAATGATTCTCAAAGTGGCGGCAAGGCCGGCATCAATTCGCAATGTACTTCGGCCAATGCTTCACCGGGAGGCACGACGGTCTGCCCGCAGTATAACTGGGATACGAACGAAGGAAATCATGCACAGTATCCAGACAATACCAAAAATCACGGCATTGGTGGCTACGATAGTTCGTTTGACCATCTCTCTGGAAGCAGCTGTTCACATGCGACAGAAACGGGGTATCCGACATATATTAAGAATGATGTCGGCGAGGATGGATTGTTTGGTTCGTCAGGTTCCAATGGGAAGGCCGGCACCGGTGCCAGCAATGCCTACGGATCATTTCAGTCCGCCAGATGGGTGGCGGCACCGAGTGCGGGAGCCGGCGGCAGGGGCGGTCATGGCAAGGCTGGCGGCGGCGGTGGCGGCGGTGGCGGCGTTGCATATTATTTCAAAGATGAATTCGATTGTCCGCTCTACGAAATTGGTCCATCCGGCGGTGGTGGCGGCGCCGGCGGTTGTGGTGGATCCGGCGGAAGCGGCGGTACAAGCGGCGGTGCCAGCATTGGCCTGTTAATTACCAATGCACGCAATACCAAGGACCTTCCCGATGTCAGAGGTAATGTCTTCATGCGTGGCCGTGGTGGTGACGGTGGACAGGGTGGCATCGGTGGTGTCGGCGGTGCTGGTGGCAACGGTGGTCTGGGCGGTGTTGCGGGTTATTGGATTTCTACCAAGGCCGGTCGTGGCGGAAATGGCGGATCTGGTGGCCGCGGCGGTGGCGGCGGCGGCGGTGCTGGTGGACCTTCGTTCGATATCTTCGGATTCAATGTCGTTTCGTCTTCATTGCTCGAAAAAAATACCTTCACTTATTCCGATTCAATTGCACGTGGCGGCACTGGCGGTGCCGGCGGTATCGGTGGCGCCGAAGAAAATGGTCTTTCCGGTGTCAATGGTGCAAGCGGACGCCAGATCGATCTCAAATTGTGCAATGCCAATCATAAATGTTCTGCCGGTTATACTTGCAACGAAGATGTCGTCTGCATCCCGAACTCATGATTTGATTTGGGTCGCCTGCAAGGCGGCCTTTTACTTCTCATTTACCAATGTCCACTCAGAAAAGCACGAAATCTGATATCCATAGTGATGTCGATGTCCTGGATATACAAATCCCTCTGTTTCATGTTGTCCTCTATAATGATGATTATACGACTTTCGAATTTGTCATTATGGTACTGATGAATATCTTTAAAAAATCAGAGGAAGAAGCTTCGCAGATCACTATGAATGTCCATAAAAAAGGAAAAGGTGTGGCAGGCACCTATCCGCGCGAAATCGCAGAAATGAAGGTCGCTCAGGTACATCAGGCAGCAACCAGATCCGGGTTTCCTCTCAGAGCCGGTATCGAAGCGTGTTGATTTTTTTGTTGATGTGCCAAATCTTTTGTTCTGCGAACAATGCGCTTTGGCGCGCGTCTATGTTTGCACATACGACGCGCAATGATTTTGTGTGCAGATTCTCTGATTAAATAAGGATTATTATGGAACCGAATCAGCTCGAAGCTCTTTTGGAACAGGCTCGTCAGGAGGCTGTCCGGCGTCGGAACTATTATACCACTACGGAACATCTCGCATTTGTCTTGCTGAGGGATAATGAAATTCAGACGGCTATGTCCGATCTCGAGATGTCTGTCGAATTTATGGCATCCCAGTTGAATAACTTTTTTTCAAAGGCTCTCGAAAATGCTCCGGAAAAAACGCCCGAAAAAGAGCTTGGAATACCGACGGATGCTTTAAAACAGCTCATCTCCAGAGTTGTCGTTCAGGCACTCAATTCGGGAAGAAGTTTCCCAAGAAGCATCGACTTTTTTATAGCCATGGCTGACCTTCAGAACACATTTACGAATGCAATGTTCAAGGCTATTGGGTTAAAATCGCTCGATCTCATGCGCTGGGCAGCAGAAAATCCTGTCTCTCAGGGACAGCATACACAGGATGATGAGGAGGAGGACCTCGAACCCATTGAATTCGGCGAAGAAGATCTGGATTCTGAAGAAATGGAAGAGGATGAAGATGAAGAAAGAGATGAAGGAAACCAAAGTCTTGCACTCTCTCGTATGAAGAATTATCTGACACGCCTCGTTGCGCTTGCAAAAAATGGAAAAATCGACCCCGTTATTGGGCGTGACAAGGAGATCAATATCTGCTGTCAGGCTTTAATGCGACGAACGAAATGCAACGTGCTCATTGTCGGTGAGGCCGGTGTTGGTAAAACCGCCATTGTTGAAGGACTCGCCTTGAAAATTGCCAACGGCGATGTGCCCAATGATCTCTATGGCACTGAAATCTATGCCATAGATGTGCCTTCTATCGTTGCCGGTACCAAGTTCCGTGGGGAAATGGAAGGACGTCTCAAAGCCATCATTAAATTTGTTAAGAAACAAAAGAATGCCATTCTCTTTATTGACGAAATGCATAATGCCACCGGTACGGAAAAAGGTTCTGGCAGTCAGGAGATTCTGGCACTTTTAAAACCAGAGCTTGCCAAGGGCAGTCTTCGACTGATAGGTACGACGACATACGAAGATTTTCGTCGGGTTTTGTCTTCTGATTCAGCACTCATTCGAAGATTCCATAAACTCGATCTCGAAGAGCCGGATGAAGAGACGACACGTCAGATTTTGCATGAACTTGCTCCGCATTATGAAGAATTTCACAGAGTACACTATACCGATGATGCCATTGATGAGGCTGTAAAACTTGCGGGACGCTATCTTCCTGACAAGCGTTTTCCCGATAAAGCCATCGATGTGATTGACGAGGCGGGGGCTGCCAATCGCATGAAGCCGGTAGGTGAACAAAATGCCGAGATTACTGTATCTCAAATAGAGGAAACGATTACCAGCATAGCAAGAATTCCGGAGCTGCATGTCTCAAGCGACGAAAGTGTTCAATTGCGCGATGCTGAATCTCGTTTGAAGTCTCTCGTCTTTGGGCAAGATGACGCTATCGATAATATCGTTAAACTCGTCAAGTTGTCGCGCGCGGGGATTCGTTCTCCCAATAAACCTGTGGCCAGCCTTCTTTTTGCAGGTCCCACCGGGGTTGGTAAAACTGAGCTTTCCAAACAACTTGCCAGTGTGCTTCAAATTCCATTTGTGCGCTTTGATATGAGCGAATACCGTGAAGAATATACGGTTTCGAAGTTTATTGGTTCTGCTCCAGGCTATGTAGGCTATGAGCGTGGTGGTCTGCTTACTGAGGCAATTCGTGCCAAACCACACTGCGTTTTATTGCTCGATGAGATAGAAAAGGCACATCCGAGTATCTATGATCTTTTGCTTCAGGTCATGGATGCCGCCCATCTTACGGATAATACCGGGAAAACTGCAGATTTCAGGAATGTCATTCTCATTATGACGTCGAATGCCGGCAGTGAGGATATGAGTAAGAATCGCATTGGCTTTGGCCAGGAAATCGATGTTTCTCTCGGTATGAAAGAGATTGAACGTGTTTTTTCGCCAGAATTCCGTAACCGTCTGGATGAGATAGTCATGTTCAATGCTTTGACCGAAGATTCGATGGTACGCATTGTCGATCGTATGATTGGTGAACTTGAGGCACAAATTGCCGAAAAGGATGTCCATTTGAGTTTGACGGAAGATGCACGTCAGTGGCTTGCTCATCAAGGGTTCGATCCAAAATTTGGTGCAAGACCAATGGCACGTTTGATTCAGAAAGAGATCTCTGTTCCCTTGTCCGAAGAAATTCTCTTTGGATTTGCAAAGAACGGTGCCGATGTCGAAATTTGCCTCAATGCGAGCGGCGATGGGCTCTGTTTGCAGAAAAAATAAGAATTCTGTTGAAGTCACTTCATACTGTTGGCTTTGAGCCTGGGGGCGGACATTAGCATTCCTGGCTCAAAGCAATGCAGTGACGCATCCAACGATACACCATAAAATGAATTGGCACATACATAATTAAAAAATTGGCATGATAATCGCTTTTATGTTCTAATCGAAGCCACTTGGGCTACGAGTTCAACATGGAGAGATAGTCATGAAAAATATTATTATAAAATTAGTGTTGTCGGGTGTTTGCCTTTTTGGGATGAATCATGTTGCTCTGGCGGAGGGAATTCCTTCTCAGAATAACCACCCAGCAGGTAGCCATGCAGTTCCAGGAAATCGCCTCGGAACGCACCACAATGGCAATTGCCATTGTGCTCCCAATACGAGCTGTGATTGTAGTTCCGGGAATGTTCATGTGGATGTGAATAAGCGTCCAAACAATACTCATGGGCGTCCGGGCATGAGACCAAATCATTATCAAGGCAATGGTCATGTAGGTTATCCAGGTTCGAAACCTGGGCCCGTGGTTCCTCCTCCTGCACCGAAGCCGGCTTCAGCTCATCCGGTGCCAGCACCTCAACCCGGTCCGGTAGTTCCTCCTCCGGCTCCGAAACCGGCACCGGTAGTTCCTCCTCCGGCTCCGAAACCCGGCCCGGCTCATCCGGCCCCCGCTCCGAAACCGGCACCGGTAGTTCCTCCTCCCGCTCCAAAACCCGGCCCGGCTCATCCGGCCCCCGCTCCAAAACCGGCACCTGTAGTTCCTCCTCCGGCTCCGAAACCTGGTCCCGCTCATCCTGGTCCTGTAGTTCCTCCTCCGGCTCCGAAACCTGGTCCGGCAGCACATCCCGGTCCGGCAGCACATCCGTGTAAGCATTGTGAGGATATCAAGCGTCACTGCCGCCCGAATGATCATAAGTGCCATGAGGATTATGCGCGATGCCGCAAAAATTGCCACTAATGTCTAGAACAATCAAATACGTCGGATGAGAATCCGGCGTATTATCAGAATGATAGGAGATATAATATGAAAACGTTTGGCTTTGGTTTGCTGTTCGCTTTTGCGTTTTGTTTGGGACTTCCAGCTGTAGCAAATGCTCAGCCTGCTCCCCCCGCCTGCATGCAGGGACCTCATATTCGCTGTGACTTGCCGCATTGTAAAAAATTCTGCAACAATGGTCACCATCATGGGAAACATAATCCTCCTCCGGCTCCTCCGGCCCCTCCGGCCCCTCCTCATCACCATGCCAAGCCGGTTCCTCCTCCCCCTCCAGCTCCTCCAGCCCCTCCAGCCCCTCCTCATCACCATGCCAAGCCGGTTCCTCCTCCCCCTCCAGCTCCTCCAGCCCCTCCGGCCCCTCCTCATCACCATGCCAAGCCGGTTCCTCCTCCCCCTCCGGCACCGCACCATCATGCAGTACCGGCTCCGCCTCCGCCAGGTCCTCATTTTGCTGCTTTAGAGAGGGAATTGCGCGACCGCAGAGCAGACAATGATCGTATGCAGCATGAGTTGGCTATTGCAAGAGACAGAGCCAATCACGAGTATGAACGATGCATGCGGATGATGTATCCATTTAATGGGGGATGCAGGCGTAGCACGCCGGAAACTCAGAGTCTTGAGAGGAGAATTCATGACAACGAGCGCGAAATCCGCCGCCTTGAGCATGAATTGCACATTAGATAAGTTTGGTTTTAACCATCATGGATATGGCGTTAGTTTCTTGTTTGTGAAGATCCCAGGGATTATTTGGCAGATCCGCATGGCAAGACCGGCGGACAGAATATCCACAGCCTTTAGGCAGGACCTGAGACAGTCATGGTGCGCGTTTTCCGGATGCCAATAGCATCCGGAAAATGCAAATTTTTTTTCTGCAACTGTTCAGCCATGGAGTGCGCTCCTGGTTTCCCAAATACTTGAAA
>DGWW01000219.1 GCA_002395385.1 Myxococcales bacterium UBA4248 | reverse complement strand
ACAAGGCTGGCGGCTGAGTAGTATCTCAAAGTCTGGCAAGCATGCAAATTAGGCTTTTTTTGATAAATCAGTATAATAAAGATACATCCATGGTTGTGTCAGCCATGGAAGCTCCGGAAATTAAACTGCATATCACTGGAATTACAATGAAATTACTGCAAATTGCCATGATGGCATCCTCCATATTACTCATTGCCTCGGTATCCTACGCACAGGAAATCATCGATCCTTGTATGGATTTATCGAACAATATCGAATGGAACAGCAAACTCCAGGAAATGCAGCGATTCCACGAAAAAGGGCTTTTTATGGATGCCCTGGATGTCGCTCAGGATATGGCCAGAATATGCTCCAAATCACCGGTCCTCAATTATTATATGGGAATTGAGTATCAAGGGCTCAATGACGAAGTCAAGGCACTCAATTATTTGCAGCGTGCCAGCGATTTTACGACCGATCTCGTTGTGCCGCCTTCGACAGCCAAACAAATCTGGTATGCAAGATACGAAGCCGAATTTCCAACGCATACCCAAAACAACATCGACAACCTCAACAGGGAAATCGAATCACTAAATGAAAAAATCCAGAATTTAAGCGAAATTTCGGCAGACTATAAGCAGGAAGTCAAAGAAAGCGAAGAACGTGCTTTAGATGATATTACGAGAATTGCCCAACATACATCCGAACGCGAAAAAGAGCAGCAGAATCAATTATATACAATGATGTGGACAGGCATTGGTCTCGGGATTGGAGGTGCGACAGCTGCTATTGTAAGCGGAATGATAATGCTATTTGATTATAAAGATCTCGGTTATTATGATAAAAAGGATTTGACAGCCCCCGAAAAATATACAGCCTGGGCTTTCATTGGAGGCGGTGCAGCCCTGTTAATCTCCGGTTCCATCGTCGCGGGCATGGCCGGAAGTTGGTACAATGACCTCGTAGGTGACGAAGAAGTCACGCTCTCATTCAAGGCCAGTCCAAATTACATCGGAGTGAGCGGTTCGTTTTAGATTATCTGTTTTGAGTGAGCTGTAGCCCCCTACGGCGCTTGCTCACTTTGGGACGGGTCTGAGACAGCGCCATGACAACTCGCTACGCACCTAGCCCCACTGCGTGAGAATTCGCTAAGCCCCGTACAACCATGCTCAAATCTCATCCAGGGCGCGTTTTAACCGCTTCAATCCCTCTAAAACGCGCGCGCGCGGGCATGCAATGTTCATCCTAAAGAATGATGCCCCATTTTGGCCGTATTCGCGACCTTCACTCAAATAAAGTCCTGTTTTTTTGCGGATTTGATCGCACAAAGCGACTGAATCATTCGACCAGGCACTGCAGTCGAACCAAAGCAGATACGTTGCCTGCGATGGAATCAGCTTGAGATCGTGCAATTCGCGTTCGACAAATTCCTGCACGACCTGTTTATTATCGTAGATATATTGGCGAAGTTCATCGAGCCATTCAGCGCCTTTGGTAAAGGCTGCAATGGCGGCCCCCATCGCAAAAACATTGGGTTCGGCCACTTCGTCCGTATTCAGCGCGCGCCACATTTTGTGGCGAAGTACAGGATTGGGCACCATCACAGCTGCCGTCTGCAATCCCGCAATATTAAAGGCTTTGGTCGGTGCAATACACGTGACACTCTGTTGCTTGCAAATCTCCGAGGCCGATGCATAAGGCACATACTCTACCCCGGGATCGGTCAAATCGCAGTGGATTTCATCCGAAATTACCGTGACATGGTATTTGTCACAAAGTTCCCCGACGCGTGCCAGTGTTTCACGATCCCAAATTTTGCCCACGGGATTATGCGGATTGCAAAAAATGAGCAATGTCACCTGCGGATCGCTGAGTTTTGCTTCGAAATCTGCAAAATCGATTTCATAATGATGATCGATATATTTAAGCGGACATTCGACGACAATCCGGCCATTATTATAAATCGAATTAAAAAAGATATTATATACCGGCGTTAAAACAATGACTTTTTCTGCAGGCGTCGTCAATTTGCGCACAGCCGTCGAAATGGCAGGCACGACACCGGTGCAAAAGATCAGGCTGTCGCGTTCAATTTCCAAATGATGGCGCGATTTCCACCATGATTGGTATGCCAGATACCATGCATCAGGAATAATCTGGTAACCGTAAATACCTTCATCAACTTTGTGCTTTAAGAAATCGATGATTGCAGGTGCCGTCTTAAAATCCATATCGGCAACCCACATCGGGAGCTCATTATCCCTAATATCCCATTTGTAGGAATTTGTATTTCTGCGTTCGGTGAGTTCATCGAATGAAAACATGGATCATATCCTTATTTTAACAACTTATTTGTTCGCAGCTAACGCTGCTCTCTTTATTTTTTATTTTTAACAAACGGATTTGTTCGCAGCTAACGCTGCTCACATTTTTAAACAGCGAAGGCCGTTAGGCCTGAGCAAATCCGTTTGTAAAAAAAATGCGAAGGCCGTTAGGCCTGAGCAAATCCGTTTGTAAAAAAATAAAACCATAAAGGCCCTTAGGCCTGAGCAAATCCGTGTTCCTAACCCTTTTCAACAATTTCCGTTTTCGAACTATCAATATTCGGATCATCCCAGATCATCTCATTAATTTTCTTACAGACGATGCGTCCCGATGTTGGATTTTTTACACTGTCGATGACACTGTCCGTTTCGCAATCGACCGTCGAATACTCAAATGCCAGTGTCGTATTGAGGATTTTGCATCCTCTCAAGACGACATTTTCCATATAACAAAAGCCCTGCAAGCTCTCAATGGTACAGTTGATAAACGTAACATTTTTCGAATTCCATCCGATATATTCACCAGAAATATAGGAATCGCGCACCGTCACATTCTCGCAATTCCAAAAAGCATCCTTCGAGAGCATCTTGGCATTCGAGATTTCAACATTTTTACAACCATCGAAGCTATAATCGCCGACGAGATGAAAGCCATCTATCTTTATATCGGAACATCCCATTGCAAAATAATTACCTCGTGCCGAAACACGATGCATTTCGACCTGGCTGCAATTCCAAAATGTTTCATCTGCATGCGGGAAATCAACATGATCAAGTTTTACACCGACTGCTTTGCGAAAACCTTTGGGAGCCTCATACAGGCAGTCTGTTAACGATATATTGTGTGTGTACCAAATGCCGGCACGCGCCATTTCAAAGAAAGACGAATTCTTCACCTCGATATCGCGGCAGTACCACAGAGGGTATTTCCATTGGAATGAGCTATTATCTATAGCAATATTGCGGCTCTCCTTGAGTGGAGATTCCCCGTCTGCAAAAATGGAGTCCATAATTGTCAAATCATGACTCATAAATAAAGCACGTTCACCAGTAAAGCGTTGTTCTTTTTTTACTTCCATCTTCTCAGACTCCATCAAACCGGGTATGCGTCAGGGCCAAATGCCCTCTGACGCGAAGCCGCCCCAGAGTAAGCACCCATTTTTTTTAAACAACATCCCATACGTCTGATTTTTTTGCCTTTTTCATTGGATTGTAAGCCTATTCCACTTTAAACAGTCTGTTGCCTCCCACAGACACTATCATCCCAATACGATACTACTCAGCCGACCTCTTGACTTTCTTTTGGGAATGTGCTTCCAAAAGCGTAAAACCAACGATAACAAATAGGTTTCATTCGGAATGGGGGAGGGGCCCCATTTCG
>DGWW01000154.1 GCA_002395385.1 Myxococcales bacterium UBA4248 | reverse complement strand
GTTAAAACATACAAGGCTGGCGGCGGAGTAGTAACTTGCCACCAAAACACCAAAAAATCCAAATTGAAAGTATCTTATTTATGTGGTAAAAATAATAGATTATTTGAGCCGCACAGTTCGATTCTGTGCCTTCTTACCCAAATGATACAACGTGTTCACATTCAAAACAGAGCCAAAATATGCTTAACAGCGTTCATCGCAAAGATAGTTCTATATTATCCATTCGCATTGCAGCCCCCGAAGATGCCGAATTAATCCATCAACTCGCCTGGCAGATATTTCCCGAAACTTACAAAGAAATCCTCACCCCCGATCAGAACGATTATATGATGGAATGGATGTACTCTGTGCCAAATCTGATAAAACAAATGACCGAAGAGAACCATACCTACCTGCTGGGATATAAAGATAATGAATGCATAGGTTATGTCTCGGTTCAGCCTGAAAATGCAGAGATCTATCATTTGCAAAAGATATATGTATTAATAAATAAACAGGGACTCGGGTATGGCAGAATTCTATTTGATGCAGCCATTAAATATATTAAAGAAATAAATCCAAATGCAAAAGCAGTGCACTTAAATGTAAACCGGTACAACAAGGCACTGGGGTTTTATGAACATCTGGGCATGAAAAAAATAGCCGAAGGTGATTTCCCAATTGGGCACGGCTATTATATGAATGATTATATTATGGGACTCGATTTGTAGAGATTTGGATTACTGCCCCAAAACCATTGGGCGGAACTAAATGGTTACAAAAACAGCAGCGTCTCTCTTTTTTATTGTTTATGTGTATCAATTGGTGTATATTAGTTGTTTCATGCCAGAACGGCAGTGACTTTTTCCTTTATCTACAAAGAGGTTCGCGAATGCGATTTCAAATCATAAGCATCTTAGCAGGCATAGTGTTTGTGCTTGCATCCCATCCAGCCTTAGCAAAAGATGAATGCCCGGAAGGGTATGTCAGTTTTGTAAATTCCGAAACTTATCAAAGCGTTTGTCTTCCGGTTGACGTAGAAAAAACTCAGGCACCGGATGCAAATGCCGAAGCGCAGGCAGCAAGTGCCGAAACTCAGGCACCTGAGGCAAGTGCCGAAGAGAATTCCGGACAAACAGAAGCGCCAGCAACTGACAATAAAAATGAAGTACCCACAGTAGCCACACAGGCCGAAGAGACACCGCAGCCTCCTGCAAACATCAATCCGGCTCAACTCAATGTGCGCCCCAATCCCGTCGTGCCCGCCACTGTCCCCGCCTATCAGCCGGCACCCCAAGATTACGCAGCATACCAAACAGCCGACACCAATTCTTATTACGATGAAGTCAGACAAAGTGGCTGGCTCCTGGAACTCGGTTTCGGATACGGCATGATTGGAAATGCCGATTTCAAATTCATGACTGGGTGGCATTTTGGCTCAAATGACAATGTTGCCAGTTTTGGACTTTATCTGGATGCAGATTTGCGCGTTGGCTGGTATCCGCCATTCAGCATGGACTGGACACTCGATCCCACACTCCACGTCACAGTCAATAGCTTTAGGTTCTCAGTCGGCATCGGAATCGGCATTTTCTCAATACTGAAAGAAAAGTATGAAGATTATTTGATATATGACAGCGAAAATTCAACTTCTACCGGCATGAGAACCCTGTTTGAAATCAAACCCACAGTGGCATTCGATTGGTACATGACAGGGAATGTATTCTTTGGTTTCGGGTTTTCTGTCCCACTCATCTTCCTAACCGGGAGTGAGCAATATGATTCTGATATTTTTGTGCAGCCTTGGTTTAATATCGACTGTCATTTTGGATATAAATTTTAATAGGGGGGCAAAAATATGAAAAAGCAATTTGTATTTTTTATGATCATCTTTTTTGCGCTCCTTGGCATTACGACAAATGCGTATGCAGATATAGTGTGCCCTCCCGGATCACAAAAAATTGTCGATGAACAAACCAGAGAAGTTTTCTGCATAGCTGCACCTGGTGCAGCACAAACCAATCAGCAGCCAATCAACACATATCACGCACAGGCCCCCCAGAAAGATTATCGCAATCAATATGACCAGGAACTCGAACTGGACGAAATACACGACAGTATTGCAGATTCCGGTTTTGAACTTCAATTCGGTCTGGGATATGGCGTCATAGCCGCTGTTGGATTGCAAGTTAAACTGGAATATAGTTTTGCACAAATGACAGATGGCATGAGTTTGGGCCTGTTTACAAACGTCGCTTTACTCATGCCAGTTCCAAACACGCTCAACTGGTCGGCCGGACCAATCCTTCATATCAACGGAAATAGATTCCGCGGCGGCTTCGGATTGGGATTCGGGCTTTTTAATATTTGGGATGATAATCTTTTCGGTGAAAGCGATGGTTACTATGATGACTATGGTTATTATCACGATTACGAAAAGAAAAACCACGTCTACTTTTCTTTAATACCTAGAGTTGAATGCGAGTGGTTCGTCTCCAAACATCTGTATCTGGGCTTTGGACTCGACTTCCCTCTCATCTTCTATCATAATGACAATAAAGACAAGGTATCCACAACTGCAGGACTCTGGTTCGATGTGCTTCTCCACGTCGGATACAAATTTTAACGGCACATACAATTTGGGTAATGCATTTCAAATCTATCTGATTTAAATTACGCAGATGTAGGTGGTCGATGCACCTACATCTTTTTTTCGAGAATGCCCTGTCCCAAGATTGTCAATTCCCAAACTGAATGCCACTAATAAAAGCATTCATTCTTAATCGCGTGTGACATGGGCCCCCAAAATGACTGACCATGTCCGAATTTCCACTTATTGCCGATTTAGCACTCATCCTGATTGCCGCTGGCTGTACTTCGATCATCTGCAAGCTGACCAAGCTCCCGGTGATCGTCGGTTATCTGCTCGCCGGTTTGCTCACCGGCCCCTACGTCTCGCTATTGCCCAGTGTCACGGACAAAGCCAGCATCAACACATGGTCCGAAATCGGCGTCATCTTCCTGCTGTTCGCTCTCGGACTTGAGTTTAACTTCAAGAGTCTGCTCAAAGTCGGCAAGACCGGTGCCATTACTGCAGTTGCCATTCTCTTTGGTGTCATGCTGGCATCCTTTATCATTGGTTTTGGCCTCGAATGGAGTACGACCCAATGCATCTTTATGGGCGGCATGCTGGCCATTTCGTCGACAATGGTCGCCGTCAAAGCCTTCGAGGAACTCAAACTCAAAGGCCAGCCATTTACCCATATCGTCTATGGCGTCGAAGTTGTCGAAGATATCGTCGCCATCTTGCTCATGGTCATTTTGCCCATGGTGGCACTCAGCCAGAGTGATACGCTTGCCCGGGAAGTTACAAGCTCGATCATGCGCGTCGTCTTCTTCATGTCGATCTGGTTTTTAGGCGGAATATTTCTCATTCCCACACTACTTCGTAAACTCAAGGATCACCTCACCGACGAACTGCTGCTCGTCATCTCACTCGGCCTTTGTTTTGGCATGGTCATGCTGGCGAGTAAGGCAGGATTGTCCTCGGCTTTAGGAGCATTCGTCATCGGATCGATTCTGGGCACAACGACAGAAGCCCACCGCATCGAAACCCTCATGATGCCGCTCAAAAACCTCTTTGGCGCCATCTTCTTCGTCTCGGTCGGCATGCTCGCCGATCCCCACGTCATTCCTGAACATTGGGGAACCATTCTATTGGCATTGGCCGTCGTCGTCATCGTGCAACCCATTGCGGCCTCGCTCTCCATCTTTGCCACTGGCAAAAACCTCAACGATTCGATCCATGCCGGCCTGAGCTTTGGCAACATCGGTGAGTTCTCGTTCATCATTGCCGCACTCGGCATCGAAAAAGGCGTTCTCGAAGCACACCTCTACCCCGTCGTCATCATGGTCTGCGTCATCACCACGATTTCGATGCCCAAAATGCTCAAACTCGCCAATCCTCTCACCAAAGTCCTCGAGAATAAACTCCCCGAAAAACTCGCCCACCGGGGCGAACCCATGGACGGAATCCCGCTCAAATCCCCGAGCAAACGTACCATTCTACTGCAGCAGTTTGCGTTCGAATCCTTCATCCTTTCGATACTGAATATCGGCATCACCGCATTATTCATGGGGTTTATCGTTCCAAAAGTCGAAGATCTGGCCCATTACTTTGAAATTCAAAATGATTTCGTCGTCGAATGCGTCTGTTTCGGTCTGATGCTCGTCTGCATGATGCCATTTTTAAGTGCACTCATCATCCGACGTTCACACATGCAGCGCTCATTCTTTGTCGTCCTGCTTAAAGGGGATCAACGCAATCTGCTTCGATCCCTCAAAGTTATCCGCGTATTGATTGTCATGGCACTCATTACATTTGCGATTTGGACGACCTCCCCCATTGATGAGCCTGTCATAGAAAATCCGATGTGGATTAATACCCTCATCGGAATTGGCGTTTTCGCCATCGTCGCATTTTTCAAAGGCATTTCATCCAACTACCTGCGCCTCGAGCGCCAGTTCCTCTTTAACTACAACGAAGTAGAACTCGCCGAACAAAAAGACAGCGATCGATCGAGTGACCACCTCGCCTCCCTCAATGACATCCGCGAAGGCGACTGGCTTTCGGAAGATCTTTCGGTCGCACGCCTGCGCATCGACGAAGATTCACCATTTCTCGAAAAAGACCTGCGCGAGCTCAATCTCCGCGCCGAATTTGGCCTCTTCATCATCCGCATCGAACACGGCGATGCTTTTTCGGTCAACATTCCTGCCGGCGATTCTCGTATTGAGCTCGACGACACAATTTTTATTGTCGGAAAAATCGATGCATTCCGCGCACTTTCGCGCGATCCTTATAATATCTCGATGAAAAAGCTCCACATTGAGTCGATGCGTTCATTTACACGTGGACTCTCCGAACGCCGTACCGACGAAGCCAATCTGCGCTGTATCGCCATCCCCATTCATGAAGGTTCGGGACTGGCTCATAAAACACTGCGCGACAGCGGCATCGGAGAACGCACCAAATGTCTGGTTATCGGCATCGAAATCGCCGAACGCATCGAAATGAGCCCCAAAGCCGACACCACTTTCGAACCCGGCAACATTATATGGGTCGTCGGTGAATCGAACAGCCTTTCGAATCTGCTCGCCGAAAATATCGAACAAAATACCGATGCCGAAGCAGAACCTGATCCTGCCTAGTTTTTTGTGGGCATTGCTATGTCCTGTGCGCCGATGGCTGCACAGGACATACGCAAATGCCGCGCTGCCTATGTGCTGCGCACATACGGCTGCGCCTTTATCTGAACACGGCACGCCCAAACGATAACGCTTGCCCCATTTGCGATCGCTGTGCCCATCACACAAAAAAAGCGCCGTATGACGCAGGCATAGGCGCTTTCTAAGTCGGGCGTATTGGCCGACAGGCCAATAGCCGACATCACCACAAATTCACCCCACCCCCTAATTGACAATGACATTCTCCAGTTTTGCTGGAACAATGATCGAGACCTCGCGCGTGTCAAAGACGAGTTTCGTCGTTGGATTGATCACATCGATATAGGCCTTAAAAATCTGAGCCGTATCGGTTTGTTCAACGCAGGTATCATTCTGAGCAATGACCTGGAAGTGAAGCCTGGATCCTTGTTGATCGGTGCTGGAACGCCCCGGTGCGAAGTTTGTAAAGCCGTTATTGTAGCTGGAATCATTGAGTTTGCTGGGAACTGCGACGGGCGTGCACGATTTTTCGGGTTCCTTAGGTGGCGCATCATACGTCGTTGCAATGATCTTTTTGATGAAACATGCGGTGTCAACTTTCGTTTCGTTGGGATCCCCACGTACAACGGTAGAAACATCATAGGTACCGTATGCAATGAGCGCACGGATACCATCAATGAGCGACTCATCGAGCTGGTCATCAGTATTGATGGCGTATGACAACTCACAACTGTCAGGTCTATCCTCGATTTCAGGCGTGTAGCCTATCCAATCCACATTGAACCACTCTTCGACGGTGCTTGCATTGGGTTTATTGTTGGTGCAGCATTTATTTTCACCGCACCGCCACTCAGTTTCGGACTGCCTAAATGCACATGCGGGTACGACGGCATTCGTTTCGATAGACATGTGCCTGAGCTGACGCAGACGGATAGCCGCGCGGTCGAGCGTGATGATTCGCGCCCCCTTGTCTTTATAGGCAGCCAAAACCTGCTGGCTATAATGCGGGTTGTGAACATAATTCGTATCATAGGCAATGTTCGTGTAATTCGTGTAGGAACGGTCATTATCGTGCGAGAGTGTGTCGGTAAAATGAATGACCAGAGGGAGCGTATTTGGGCGAAATCCTGCGCATCCCCACGTGCCCTCGGGGGGCGTACAATGTTCCAGCTTGCCGCTGTTATACACGAGATTGACGGGGGTGTTGCCGCCGGCCGTCCACGAAACCTGTGGCTCATTCTTGTCATCGCCCTTGACTATTTGCCACAGCGCTTCATAGCCAGATTCGGGGGCATCCTCACCATCATGAAGCGAATACCGGTTGATAGCATTGACGACAGTATCGTCATCCGTCGTCACAGACGTGTACAGTTCAAACGGCAAGTCATGACAAGCATGAGGGAACGCCGTAATACTGGCGGTGTTATTTTCCCATGCGGCATATCGGTTCGTCGGAAAATCATCAAACCTGGTCACAGCAAAACCGACGTCATCGACAGCTTTGCGAATCTCCGGAATAATGACATCCCTGACTTTGGATTGCAGACGTGCGATATAACCGCCCATGGTCTGTGTCGTATCCATATTAAAGACGACATCCAGTTTGGAAATGGCAGGGTCGAACCGAAGGTCATCGTCTTTTTCGGGGCCCCCATAGGGAAGTTCAAAGTAGAATTCGAAGACATTCTGAACGTTGTATCCCGGATTGCATACGAGATCCGCAATGTCGGTAATGGTTTCTTCATTAAGAAGTTTTCCGTCTTTGTGATTCATGACATAATCAGCCGCAACGCGCTCGGCAAGGTCTGTATAGCCATCGCCATCGGTATCGGGCGTATTCAGGCCATATTTGCCGTTATCACACAGGATTTCGTCTTTGTCGGGAACACCGTCATAGTCGCAGTCAAGCGATCTAAAGCAGTAGGTCGTGACACCATCGAGTTCAAAGAAATAGGGGCCATCCTCTGAAGTTTCCTTCGCATCGGGAACGGTATCGCCATCCGAATCAAGCGAATATCGGTCGAGCACACCGTCTTCATCGGTATCCGTCGAATCACCTTCAATCTCGTCGGGGATGGTATCGCCATCCGAATCGGCATCATTGTAATCGGGTATGGTATCGCCGTCCGTATCCCATGGATTGTCGGCTGTTCCGGGTTCGCACGGTACGTCGCCGCATTTTTTCCCAATCACCCCATTGGATTCTATGCCTGCAATTTCCAAAGTATCCACCGCATAGTCATTATCGTTGTCGCCATCGGCATAGTCGGGGATGGTGTCGCCGTCCGTATCGACCGGCGATGTGCACATCACAGGTTCGTCCGAACCTGAGCCATCCGGATTCAGACCCGGGCATCCTTCATCTTTATCCAGAATGGTATTGTTGTCCGAATCGGTATCCATAAAATCGTAGAGTCCATCGAAATCGCTGTCGACCGGCTCGGCGTAGATATCCGACTGATTCCCGCCCTCGACCGCGTCGGGAATGGTATCACCGTCCGAATCTTCATCCTGGCAGTCTGGCGTGGTATCATCATCCGTGTCCACATCGCATCTGTCATAAAGATCAGAAATGCCGTCGCCATCGGTGTCCAAATCACCATCCGAAGCTGTACAGACATTCTCAATACATTGGCTGTTGGCGCATATCGTATCGTCGTCACAGGGTTCCCCCACAGCCGCATCTTTTAAGCAGATTTTACCGGACGAACAGACGAGCCCTTCACCGCATACAATATTACCGCTGCACGATTCACCAAAAGACGCAACCTTCGAAACACAACGGCCCGAATTGCAAATCATCTCCCCATCGCAATCACTGTCCTGACTGCATGTATTTTCATCGACCTTGGCTTTTTTACAGCTCCCTTCGTCGCAAACCCTATCGTCACCGCAATCGCTGTCCTGGGTGCATCTGCTTTGAGCATAGGCCTCGGCAGTCGTACAAAAACCGTCGATGCAGAGCAGGCCATCCCCGCAGTCAGCCTCTGTGCCGCAGGCTTCATCCTGGCCTGCGATCGGCCGTACTTCAGGCTCTGAACTGTTGGAAGACTCACCACCGCATCCCGAAAATGCACCGGCAAAAAACGCGGCAAGAACTGCAATATATTGATATTTTCTCATATTTTTATCCTCTATGGCGTTGTTTTCTAAATCATCTTGCAAATGTTTTTTTTGGGGGATGCATTGCTTTCGGCCTGCGGCCGAAAGCAATGCACCGTCGGCTATCCATTCGGCCTATGGCCTCTGGATACGCCGACGGATCCTATTTGCCTTCCCACGGTTCCCAAGCCGCAAGCCCTGGTTTAATATCGAGCGATGGAATGGTAACAGATTTGCTGTCAGGCAGGGTATAGGACGCGTCCTTCCATGAAGTAAGGCCAAGGCTGGCCACAATCGCATTCAATTTATCGATCAGTTTGTCAGAACCGACGACAGCAATGCCCGCATCATTGAAATTGAATGCGGCATGCCCCGTCATCGACGCATCAGGCCCCCAAACGAGCTTATTCGGATTGCCATCGGACCACGTATAGACATTGTTGACAGTCAGATATGCAGTACTGTCTTTGTATCCCGCCACAGCGGATCCCTTGTCAGCAAGTGTAGCAACAGAGTATAAATTGGCGAGAGAGGATTTGCCATCATTGGATGCCAGGTAGGCTGCTTTATAGGGATTGGCCGCATCGATACTATCCGCTTGAAGCACACGCCCAAACAGCGTGCCTGCACGTTCATGCGGCGATGTAATTTTTCCAAGATAATATGCATTGTGAATATTAACTTCGGAGATATTGGTAGCTGTATATTTGGTCGTATTTTCCCTTGTAATAACGCATGTATCAGAGAATACAATCTTCTTATTCTGATATTCCCGGGGAATGGTTTGTGTATCAATATAACCGAAGATACCACCTGTCCATTGACCAGTGCCAGTTTGAGTCACATCACCGGATGCATACATATTCTTAAAATTAAAAGAAGCTGTCGCATTGTGATAGATGAGTTCAAGGTAACGTGTGTAGATATTGCTGTTTTTGGGACAATTCACAGTCGATTGAGTACCGCCATGGCCAGCGACAGCATCATGCGCACTGATTGGATTAAGTATGACATATCCAAACAGACCGCCAATACAATTTCCTGAGCCCGAGACACTTCCTGTAGAATATCCGCCTTCAAATGTATAAGTCATGGTGCGATCTTTTGTAGAGTTGTATCTAAAGCTCTCACCTTCCCAGAAATCCTCGAGATTCGAATTGATATTTCCTACAATTCCCCCCACATGAGCGGCACCTTTAATGTTACCCGTATTATACAAATTTCTAAATATCGTATTTTTATTGTTGGCCCTGATATTGCCGATAATACCACCGACGCGGGAGGCAGAACTGCTTATTGTTCCGCTGTTTACCAACTGATCAAAAGTATATTCAGCCTCTTCATTTTCTATATCAAGATCGCCAATAATACCCCCTGCGCGATCACCCACACTTTGAAGATTTCCTGTATTTTCGACATTTTTCATCTCAAACGGGAAATTTTTATCTGCTGCTTTTCCACGGATGAGCAGACGTCCGATGATGCCGCCGGTAGGATAAGTACCTTTGATCGCGCCTGTATTTTTTGCATTGACCAAAGAAAGCGTATGCGCCCATCCGGCAATACCGCCGGATCGACCAAGACCGGTCATTGAAGTCGTGATATTGCCGGTATTATACACATTCGTGAACTTCGTGCCTTTACCATCCGAAATATATCCGGCGATACCGGCAAAATAACGGTTGGGACAATCATCTGCATTCTGTACGCCGGTCGAACTGTTGACGGACATGCGAGGTGCCCAGTCGGCAGTAATCAGTCCATGATTGGTCAGATAGCTATGAGAAAAACCGCCGATGAGCTGTCCAAATATTCCACCAATGAATGTCCCGCACCCCTGTTGAGCATTCTCCCCCCAAATCGTTCCTTTGTTCAATGCATAATTGACGCTGTCATTTTGATATCCAGAAATACCGCCGATATAGGTACTGCCCGAAATGCTTCCATCATTGATAACGCGCATCAGTGGAATATGGTTATAGCCAGCAATTCCGCCTGTGTACTGCCAGAGTCCCGTGACGGTACCATGATTGACAGATTCGGTGATGCCTTCTACGCCATATACATTGTCGAGCAATCCGAAAAGGCCGCCGACAAATTGAAATCCCTTGACATAGCCGTTATTGGTAAGATTTTTGTTTCCTGATGCGCTGATCTTGGTGTGAATTCCCGCAATACCACCGACGTGAATCGTGGTCTGAGTAGAAACAATGCTGTCGTTGGTCAGATTAAACAGCGTAGTATCCGATTCGGCACGTCCAACAATTCCACCGAGATCATTGGCCGGCCGGTCGATACTCTTAGACTCGGAAATGACACGGCCCGTATTTTTGGAATCGGAAATGACAGAAGCATCTGCAAGTGTCCCGACAATACCGCCCGTATTTGCAACGGGAGCCTCCGGCGTATTCTCACCACTATTGGTGACTTTGCCCTGATGGGTAATGCCGCTGAGCGATATATGAGTTCCATATCCAACCACACCACCGACATGACTTCCCGCCCCTGTGATATCGGTATTGGCCTGGATACTGGTGAGTTTGGTGTCAGCTTCGGCAATGCCCGCAAGACCGCCTATTTTGTTCAGGCCAGACACACCTAAATTGAGGCTAACATTGTGAATCCTCGCGCCTTCAAGCTTCCCGAACAGGCCACATGATTCATCCGTCTCAGCACAATGCAGCGAAAGACGCTCGCCATCAGTATTGGTATAGGCAATGGTTTTGGGGGTATTGCCGCCAGAAGTCAGCTTGCCCTTAAATGCTACCGGTTTCCAGACGGTATCGTCGGTGAGCACATCGGCAAGATTGATATTGCGCATGACAGCATAAACAGTGTCAGAAGAAACTTCTAACGACGCATCAGCGATACCGTTGATAATATCGACAAATTCCTTTGCAGTCCCAACTGGTATGGCACAATAGCTCGTATCATCCATGGAAACCTGCACGTGATCACAATCACACGCATCTTCATTCAATTTATATGAATTGCCAGGGCACTTGTCGATACAGTCGGGAATACCATCACCATCGGTATCGGTATCATCCGCATCGCATCCACAAATGCCCGGGACTGTTTTGTCAGGATGATCGGGACAGAGATCGCCTTCATTGCATGTACCTTCAGGAATGCCGCATCCACACTGGCCAGGATTGTCTTTTTCGGAATCATCCGGGCATAGATCTTTGATATCAAGACAATCCGCAGTGCCATTTTCATCCAGATCGGTGTCGGGAATGGCGCAGCCACATACACCAGCAGTCATTTTATTGGGATTGTCCGGGCAAAAATCCGTATCGAGACAAGCCCCCGCATCGCAGTATTGCCCCTCCGGGCAGGGCTCTGTATGCAAAACGCCTTCGACGCACGAAACGATGCTGTTCCCTTCACAGGTAAGTTCAAAATTGTCCAAATCGCATGTTTCCGGCTCTACCGCTTTTTCTACACACATGCCTTCCACACACACCAGGTCTTCACAATCCTGAGGAACCAGTTCTCCGTCGACACAGTAGACAACTGCATTTCCGTTGCACATGGGTTCGTCTGTATCATTGCAGAGCTGCGCAGGCGGATCCGGTACCTTATCCACACATGTATTATCAATGCATTCCTGTTTGTCAGTGCATTGATCACAGGGATTTGCAACCGGTTCTTTATCCACACAAGCATTATTAATACATTCCTGTTTATCGGTGCACTGATCACAAGGATTGTCTTCGACTTCTCCCGGTGAATCCGTCACACACATTCGAAGATCCTCACTGCATGTTGTCCCCTTGGGACAATGCACAGATTCACAATAAGGAACGGTTTCGACGTCCTGCGACTTACCGCCGTCATCTCCGCATGCACTCACAGATGATGATGCAGCAATCATGACTGCACAGATTAACCAACGTTTTTCCATATTCATACCTCGTGAAAACAGTTTGACTATGACACAGGTTATTAGGACTAGATGTCAAGATGGTACACATATCTTCTTATGCCAATGGTACACATAGAAACATATTCTACTGAATCCGTCTGCCATTGACAACAAGATAGTTCATCTCAATCCAGGCGTGCGCAGCTCAAATTCCCAAACTCAAAACGATGCAGAGAGATCAATATTATAATACACCATTATAGGCTGCATACACCCGGTTTTAAACAAATCTGCGATTTGGCACAGGATACCTCACCACAAGGGCAGCCTTTTTCATCGTTGCAGCGCCAGGTAAGTTCCATATCGCAGTAATACTTTTCTGCATCCTGATCGGGAATTTCATATTTACCGCAAAGGCAGGTGTGATTGATCGTGTGATGCCTGTGCCCGAAATTATTTGTACTTCCCGCCTGTATGCACGGATTGTCGTCTTTGTATGGATTGATGGCTTCAGATTCTATCGAGAACCAACCAGCAACCGATTCCTTTGGCACACGATCGGAACAATCGTGCACCATTTCCTGCGTGATGCTGCAATAATAATCAGCCAACGCTTCTTTTGTCTGTGGCGCATCGTCCTCATAAAGGCAGTCGCATGGGTCAAGCGTCATAATATGATAGTATTCCCTGTCATCTTCGCAAATGTAACCGTCATCCGAGGGATAACAGTCGGCAACATAATGATATGCGATATCGACTTTGCTGCCATTCCAGTCACACATTTTATGAAAAAATTGACCATCGTAAACCGCATACTTTACGTAAGGACAATCCTTGCAAAGCTGGTTATTTTTGCACACGGCACCGAATCGAATTTGCTCACTGCCACAGGTACAGGCAGGCAAATCTTTGGGATAGTGGTTGGGATCGCCGACTTCTTTCGACACACACACCAAAAGGCCATCTATACACTGGTAATGTTCGGGATCTGTGACGACATCATTGCCGCATAAACACCCCTTGTTTGTTTTTTCACGACATTTGCATACGCCATGATCACAGACATCCCCCATGCCGCATACTGCATTGCAACAGGAGCATGCGTCGCTCTCACAGACCACTTTGCCCTCTGTGCAATGTGACTTAGGCGGCAGCGGTACATCGCCGCACAGACACCCCTCATGCCTGCTCACCGAAATGTGATCCCGTCTCGAATTTAAGCCACCCAGAACAAAAGGATTGCACACATCGACATCATGATCGCACACATCCTTGTAAGCCGTGATGCGATTGCCGCAGATACAGCCTTCTTGTTTCATGCACAGCTGGCGGTCATCGACACATCGATACCCCTCCCGCAACGGCTCATTGCCGCAATTGCACGAAGCACTGGCACACTCAGCCTTGCCATCTGTGCACACAAAGCCATTCTGCAGCGGTTTGCCCTCACACATACATTGGCCATTTTGACAATAGCTGCCCAAAGAACATGTATTTTCGCCGCATGGACAGGCATCTTCGGTGCAATACCAATGCTTATCTTTTGAACTGCCCCTGGCCTGACAAATGTAATGCTCATTGTTGGCATAATCCGGAAGGATTTCGGGCATTTGACCCGCTGTGTGACAATATCGCACGATCGTATCGAATGATTCTTTTGGGGAACAGCCCTTGTATGGCGTGCATTTTCCATTTTGGCAGAGATCGCCCGCATGGCACGTCTTTGCACCGCATGTACACTCGTCTTTGTCGCATACCCAGGTGTCTCGAATTTCCGAAATCGTGCCGCTTTGCAAATAGGAAAGAAGTGCACCATAAGGATAGATATGCCCGCAAACGGGCACGGCATCGCCATTCTTGGGGGTACTGGACTTTATATTGGGAAAGCCGCTATAACGCACACCATCCGTATCGGAGAGTTCGGTATTATAGTCATAATGCCTACCCTCGTGCATACACCCGCCATTCTTTTTACAAAAGAAGGTCTGACTCACGTCACGGCACGAACCTTCGTACTCGATTTCATACAGCGTAAAATCATTGCAATCACTGCACATAAGGATATTGATATTGCCATTGTAAGATTCAGTCTGTGCATTGAACTGCTTATTGCCGATATGCAAATCCGCATTTTCCGGCGATGAAGTTTTCGAGGTAGAATTCAAACACCCGTACTCCCCGCAGACGTCCCCTCTGTAACATTTTTCTTGTTCATTTTCGCCAAATTGACAAAGACAGTTTTCAGAATTGCAAGTATAAACAGGCACATCATCGTAATCGATATCATGAGAGCATTCGTATTGTTCATGTTGTTCTATGGTGGCATTCTCATCTTTACCGCATATACATTTGTCTTTTATACATTCAGCGCCTTTAGTACATTTAACATCGAGGTCGCAGTCACAGCCAGAATCGCTGTTGCAAACATACAAACCATCCCTACATATATATTGTTCTTTATGGGATAATATATCCTGACTGGTTTGATAGCTATCCCCGCAAACACAATTACCATCGATACAGGATGCACCATTTATGCATGTATTTTTGCCACAGGCGCAGCCTTTGGGATCATTACATACGATCATGGGATCATGTTCAGCGCAACGATATTTCGAAATGACAGATGCCTCGATCCAATCTTGTTGAGCCGTTTTACAATACTGTTTGCCGTCGATACAGGTTGCATCCTGAACGACACGATGATCGCCGCATTTGCAACCATTTTTTGATACACATAACATTTGCGACTGCAAACCGACTTTATCGCAGAGATAATTATCTCTATCTTCGAACTGGGTAATATCGATATCACCGCAATAGCAATGTTCCTGCCTGCAAACAGTTTCGAATGGACATGTCGCATTGCCGCACGCACATCCTTTTTTGTCATTGCAGATGTAATCGTATTCTATATCTTTGCTATTTTGGATTTCATCCCGAATATAATCGCAGAATTCGGGAGCTCCATCACATCGTTGTTCTGGTTTAATTCCGGCGTCTTTGTATCCTGATTTAAATTGTTCGAAGACATCCTCGCCCGGAACCTGGTGTCTCACGCATTGATATTTGGCCCCCTCGGTGCCCTGCCAGGTATCACCGCACCAACATTTGCCATCGCGGCAAACGCCATCAATCATGCATATTTCATCCCCACAATCCCGCTGAGGTTTGGCTTTAAACGTCTCATCCGTGCATACTTCATGACCGGCATACCCATGCAGCATGCCCTTGCCGCATGCACAGTCGCGGTCCACACATTCCCATTGATATACCTCATGCCAGCTATCGTATTCGAGCTTATAGCCCTTTGGATTTTTGGGCTGTGCAGGGATTTTGGCATCCATGCTGCCCGCGCGATCTCCCAGCGCGCTCCAAATCGGATAGATGAGGTCGCCGATGGCGCATCCTGTGTTTTTGAGGCAAAGAAAATGCGTATTATCGATGCATTGCCACTGCTTTGCATCTTCGGGCGAGAGTCCCTTTGGGCCGCAAAAGCACTTACCATCTTTGAAGTTCAAGGCTGCACTACAAGGAGAAACCTCTGTTTGGGAGTGCTGTTCGGAGCAAGCCGTTAAAAGCGCAATAGAGAGGATGAGCAGGGTATTTCTATTCATGGTTCAAATCATATTTAAAATGAGTAAACGTTTAATAAGCCATTTGACACAAGTGGACTACGTCTTTAATCGTCTGCATGTACAGAATCTATTTCTGGAATCCGCATCATTGCCCCACGAAACTGCTCCCATGGAATATAAACAGAGCCATTCAAAAAAGTCTGTTCTGAGATTTCTTCATTCTCGTCAAGGAAATAGCTACTGTCGAAGTAAGCATATAAGCCAGCGTATTGCCGCATCATCGGAGCAAAATCCAGATTGCCTTTTGCCTTCTGAATGCAATCTTCATTTCTCATGCTATTATTATCCTCGTCATAAGTAAAAGTGGGGTAATCCGTCAATGCTTCATCCTTATAGATGACATTTGGAATAATACAGTTCTGTTCAATAAAGGCATTCTCAAGGATTTGGAGAGCTCTTGAATGATTGATAATCAAATCATCTGGCTCCAATTTTTTTCCGGTTCTAGGATCGTAATGAAATCGCATCGTTTCGAAATTTGAACGCGGGGCATCCAGGTTGACTTCAAAAGACATTGTAAAGTCTATGGCGTCCGGCATATTCTGATAAATATCAAACCGATTGTTAATGATACAGGCACTTGAACCAGTACAATCGTATTCAGGAGATACCATAAGCGATGAAAATTCATCAAATTTCGATTTCATCGTATTTTCAATATTGACATCGACCTCCCAAATGCCAAAGCGAGGATAAAAGAGTTCAATTTTACTTTGTTTTCCGAATGTCTGTGTTAATTTTTTGAGTTCATATTTTTCGGGATAGGCAAGAAAGTTCTGAACATCCGCCTCAGGAATATCCCATACAAAAGGATCGCTGTAACCAATTTCGTATGGATCCGGTTCCTCATAAAGTTCCGGTACACCGCCAAAATGTTTAAAAAACAATCGAATACCATCCGATGTTCGAACGCCTTCGATTTTTTCAACAAATTTAGCATCAGAGCAATATAGATCAGCATCGACAATACAGCCTTGAGACGGCTCAATGCCATATTCATCGACACAGATGGGCCCACAACCGTGTTTTTGAGCATAGTTCCGGCAAGATTCACGCAAAGTGGGCAGAACGCCCTTATAATCGTCAAACAAAGCGGATACTTCTTTCCACTCCCATCCCATCCGTTCAAAGCCACCTTTGCGAGGCGAAAAATTAATGGCACGATACCAGTGAATCGGCTTGTCATTACGCCATGAATAAGTGAATTCAAGCACAACACTTACCCACTCAGTCGTCCCAAAAGTCGTGTGATATCGAACGTTGAGTTTGTGTAAATTGCCCGATTCGCATTGAAGCAGGTTGTCAGCTGTTTTCGGTGGATTGCAGTAAACATCTTCTATTTTTTTCTTTTCTACATATACGATTTCTTCAATATCAGAATCTATGTATTTAGAATGAAACGATGGATAGATTGCATCCAGTTCTAAATAGCTATCATTCTCAAAAGATGAATACAGCTTAACAAATTGATGTATCTGTTTTTCATTAATTTCCTGGGACATGCATTCGGACACATCAATTCCATTAACAAACAATGCAAATAAACACCAGCCAAACAATTTAAATGAATGTACTTTTACACGCTTATACAGCCACCCCAATGATTTCATTTTTATCCTTTCCAACTCAATTTTCGTACATTTAAATAACACACAGAAAAGTGAGCCTCCATACAGGCTACGTATAACCAATCATACATTTGATTGTGATGTCATCGGGGCATGCCTCCATGCTCAAATCAAACTGCCATGATATTATTGCATACCTCCTTACTTTTGATCAAGCAACTTGAATCGCACTCTCCATACACCATTATTCCAATCGGAAGAAATGATTTTAAAGGGTGCGATTTCGCGCGTGTTTTGGACATGAGCCCCGATACAAGCGCAGACATCGTATGTGCCGATGCGCACGAGGCGCAGTGTCTGGCTGGCATCCTGCGGCAATTTGCTCAAATCGACATCTGCCGGGATGTGATCGCGATCGACGAATTCGACGGTCACATCGACGTGAGAATCGATAACCTCGTTCACTTTGCGCTCAATTTCGGCCATTTGTTCGGGCGTCGGTGCACAGGACAGATGGTAGTCGCATTTGCTCTTTTTTCGCTCGATATGTGCATTTTTAGACCGCTCGCAACCGAACATATTGACCATGGTACGATTTAATATGTGTTCTGTTGTGTGCATCGGCGGATATTCGGCCTTATTATGTTCGTTGAGGATGGCTTCTTGCGGCATTTGATTTTCCTTTGTCTGGAGGATTATCTAAAAAAAAACGCGCTGTATGCCGAAGGCATAGGCGCGTTCAAAGCCAGGCGTATTGGCCGCAGGCCAATAGCCGGCCTTCCCAAAAACAGTCATTACACTTTTAAGAAATTCGAAGGGATAATCAGGCAATTCTGGTTGGCATACTCGGTGATGTTTCGGGCAGTTTCGCGCAGCGCATTGTCGACATTGAGTGACGGCTGTGACGAAGGAATGACAATGAGATCGGCACCGATTTCGTCGGCGGTTGTCAGAACAGCACTCGCCTGAGCCATGACCGGTGCATGTTGTTTGAAAGAGAGCTGTGCGGCATGTTGTTCAAAAACGAAAGGAACGGAAAGTGCCTGAACAGCCTGTTTGGCTCGAAGTGTAATGCGTTCAGTCGCAGCTTTGATGTGGCGGTCGGCCAATGAGAATCCCTGATAGTCCCCATTGGGATCAGCACGCGTCAGATCGGGTACGGGCGTCACGATTTCGATATCCGAATTGGGATAATACATCGCAAATGAAACAGCCCAGGCGAGCAGCTGCGTTGACAAAGACGGATCGAGGAAAGCGACGAGAATTTTTTTGTGTGGACCGTGCTGCGTCGGATCCTTAATGAGATAGAGTGGGATGCGTGTATATGCCACGAAAGTCGCAGCCATACTGCCAATAATGCCCGTCGTATGCGGTTTTGTGCCGTATGCCCCGCAGAACATCAGATCGGCATTACATTCAGAAGCTGCGTGAAGGATCGACTTGGCCATCGAATCGCGTGCGAAATCGACCTTGAGGCGAATATGCGAGGCATTGTCGCCCATCATCTGATCGAGGTATTTGTGGCCACGTTCCTCGATGCCCAAGCGGACTTCGTTGAGTATCTCGACCTCGTCGCTGCCGAGCGCGGCATACGGGAACAAGATATCCCGCATAATCGAGGGAAATTTTTCGAGGGCATGAAAACAGGTTAAAGGGGCACACGAAGCCTGCGAGAGATCATGAGCCTGATAGAGTGCCTGGGTGGCATACTGCAGAAAATCCGATGCAACAAAGATGCTTTGCATCGAATAGAAACAACTTTTGGATACTTCGCTCATTTTAATTCGTCATTCGCAATGCGCAATGCGCAATGGGATAAAATAATGTCACAAACCTTTGACCAACCATGAAAGTATATCCACGGTGGTTAAACAGAGCCTTACTTTTTGTCTACTTTATAGGGTTCATCCTCGCCGGCATTATAATATTCGATGGTATCGATGACACCATCGTGATCGGTATCACGCCGGATTTCGGTGCGGTTCCCCTGTGCATCAAACATTTGAATGCCGTGGCGATTGGATTCGAAATCGATGGAAAACTCTTTCTTTTTAACGACTTCATTTTCATACGTGACGATGAGATCGCAGTTACCGTCGTAATCGAGATCGATTTCATCGCGGGTGTGCTTACCGTTGTCATCGTAGAACTCAATCATATCGGTCAGACCATCGAAGTTGAAATCGCGAATGATGTATTTTGGCTTACCATCTTTGGAATAGACCTGCTGATCGACCTTGCCATCATTATTAATATCAATTTTTTCCAATTCGAGGCCGGAAGTACTGAGTTCGACAGTCTGCAATTTTGAGGCATCATCGCCGGTTGCAGATTTGACATCTTTGTCTTTGTTGCATCCGAATGCCATGAACATGCAGAGCACCATCCCTAAGACCACATTTTTATTTTTCATCGTCACTACCAGTAATTTGCATCATACTCATCATTTAGCAAAAGAAGTCGTGTATCCCTCACCGCCAAACGATGCCAGAACCAACCTTCTTTTATGCCTATCCGAGTAAACGTACAAACGAATTAAAACTTCCAGAGATTGAGCATGCCGGAATTATCGCCCGAGGCAGCCCATCCTTTCTCAGAAACAGCCAGGGCGCGCACTTCGCTTTGATGTTCCTTTACCCCAAAGAGCCTCTCCTGCTTTTGGACATCATCGTCTAAATTGACATGAATCGCTTCGATCATTCCATTTTCGAGTCCAAGTAACAGGGTGTTGTCCGAATGTTCCAAAGTCGCACAGAGCACATGCGCGGAGGTTTCATATAAAATCCCGAGCGGTGTTTCAATATCAACATTCCATGCCAGAACCTGACCGAGCGCGTCGACGGTTACAAAATTTGTATCATCGATAAACTCCATGCCCATAATTTCGCCAAGATGCCCGGAATACTTATGAATGAGTGCGCCGTTGGTATCACTCCATGATCGCACCGTCTTATCTTTGGAAGCAGAAAAAAGAACATGCGTTTCTGGCTGGAACCGCACACATGTAATTGGCCCGGAATGCCAGTCATAGGTGCGCACAGGCTCTCCATTTTTCCAGAGTTTGACGAGTTTATCCTGACTTCCGGTAGCCATCAGTCCGCCTTTTTCGAGTGCGACGGTAAGAATTGTCTTGCTATGGCTGCGTGTCGTCGGTTTCAGGTTCTGAGCATGGAGCGTTCTGGCACTTGCAGGTATAAAAATCCCTGCATAATCCTTAACGAAATTGCCAGTCTCAATATCCCATTCCCGAATGCTCCTGTCCTTTCCGACTGACACGAGGCATCCATTATCGGGATTCATCGCAAGTGCATAAACGAATTCGACATGCTGCTTAAGTTTGCGCAGAATCGTCCCCGATTCGGTTTCGATAATATGGATAAATCCATCGCGATCCCCAACCGCACAACGCGAAGCATCGGCATTAAAAGTTACGGCAAGCGCCTTTGCACTGGGAATTTTAATCTGTTTAAAAAGTTGCATGTCTCTCATATCCTCTCCTCTGGTCATTGCATTTTCTCAGATAAGTCTGGGGGTCTTGTCATTTGGAATGCGGAATGATTGAGCCAAGTCCAAATCTCTAAAATAACTCAAATCTCAGGATTTCATCGATATCCTTAATATGGGCGAGTGCTTCTGCACGCCGTATTTTTTCGGAATCGATCAATGCACTATCGGCAAAACGCTGATACCAATCTTTGGCATCGATATATTTCTCGCGCGCTTTGATAAAATCTTTTTTATCCGCCATATTCTTTGCGATTGCTTCGTTCGAACGCGCCACTCCAATCATTGCAGGCAATTCCAGGATTTTGGAATCACCTTTTTTTTCAAGCTGCTGATATGCCAGTTTAAAGTGAGCAAGTGCCTCTTCATTTCGTTCAAGTCTCAACAAAACATCGGCCAATCCGATCTCAAGATACGGTTCCCCGGGATTGTTAAAACTCGCTCCGACATAGACGACAACAGCTTCTTCCAGAAATCCGAATTTCATATATAAACGAGCCAACTCATCATAATTGGAGACCGTCCCGTCTTTTATCATAAGCATTGGATTGGCTCGTATGGATGCTTCCAGCGCAACGACCGCTTCTTTATATTCCTCAAGTGCAATGTGACACTGTCCCTGAACGAGCAATGCTTCTGCATAATAGGTATCGCGTTTTACGGCCTGCTGCATGGCATAAACACATGAAGTATAGCTGGCAAGCGCTCCATTGGCATCGCCATTGGCGACTAAAGTATCCCCATCTCCCTTATGTGCCAGGCCAAGCGTGTACCAATACAGAGGCATATCCCGCACCCCAATGGCCTGGTTAAGCCTGGGAACAGCCGCTTTATAATCGCGGTAATCCATATCAATGAGCGCCATCTGATAGTGCGCACGGTCATTGTTCGAATCGCGATCAACTGCGGTCTGCAGTGTTGCCATTGCCTTCGACAAATTTTTGGTCTCGTAATATTTGATACCTTCATCTGTCAGACTGTCACTTTCGAGTGAGGCATAATTGCAGGCATTCAGCGAGAATATTGCAGCAACCGTGTAAAAAAATTGTTTTACATTCAAGCAAAACATCCTAAACGACCTGGAACAAAAAGAACTTGAGATAATTCGTTTCGGGTACACTCAAAAGAATAGGGTGATCGGGCGACTGTTGTCTGGCTTCGATCTGGCGCAGGCTGACGCATGCATCGTGCGCAGCTTCCCGCAACATCTGCACGAACATGTCTTCTTTCATAAAGTGAGAACACGAACACGTCGCGAGATATCCGCCGCGAGGCAATAAGCGCATGGCCTTGAGGTTAATTTCCTTGTAGCCCCGGTAGGCATCGCGTGCCGTTGCATGGCTTTTGGTAAATGCCGGCGGATCGAGAATGATAAAATCATCCGTTTTTATGCCTTTCTCATAGCGTTCGGTGAGCAGTTCAAAGACATTGGCACAGACGAACTCCATATCGGTGATGTCATTTCTCTGAGCATTGGCGCGAGCCTGATCGATGGCCGTCTGCGAAATGTCGACCGCCGTCACATGAGCAGCCCCACCTCTGGCAGCATGAAGCGCAAATGCACCCGTATGCGTAAAACAATCGAGCACGCGCCGGCCTCTGGCCAACTTCATCACAGCGCGTCGGTTGTACTTCTGATCGAGGAAATACCCCGTCTTTTGACCATCGATATAATTGACATCGAAGTGAATGCCATTTTCGACGATTTCGACATGACCGTTCAAATCGGTATGCAACCCGTCCATCGCATAAAATCCGCAGGATTGATCAAGTCCTTCGAGCGTACGTGTCGCTACATCGCCGCGTTCATAAATGGCGCTGATTTTTTGCCCCATTTTGCGCAAATTCTCGACCAAAAGCCGATAAATCAAGGCTTTGCGCACTTCGATGCCCATCGACATCGACTGCACCACGAGGACATCATCGAAACGGTCCACTACGAGCCCCGGGAACTGATCCGATTCGCCAAAAATCAGACGACAAGCACAAAAATCATCACCCATTACATGCTGACGATATTCGAGTGCATAGCGAATACGGCGATCAAAAAAGGCTTCATCAAAACGATCATTGGCATTGGTCGAAATGATGCGCACCAGAATCTTACTGTGATCATTGACCCATCCCGTGCCCAAATAGGCGCCTTTCCCAGATCGCACATCGACAAGCTCCCCATTGGGCGCAGTTTCAGATTTTTTGACGACTTCTTCGCCATACACCCAAGGGTGACCATTTCTCAGGCTCTTTTCGGCTTTTGGCGTGACGGTATAAATGGGATAGCTTCGCATTTAATTCGTAATTCGTAATTCGTAATTCGTAATTAGCAACAATTCTGAAGAGACTATCTCTGGCATAAGAGCAAAGAACGCCCCCTGCACAGATCGCTCCCCTTCGCTCTATATGTACCATAAATGCATTTTATTGTGTATGGCAAAACCCAAGCACGATGACTACTCAATCGGTGCTGTACCTAACCTCGCATTTTATACACCACAAGCACGCAGCCACATACAACTCCCTTCACAATCCGCACATAACAATAGGTTCTGTATGACAAGCGTATCGATTGGGCCCGAGCATGGAACTTAGAGCCTGGAGTGAATGCCCATATTCTCAAAGCTCAAAGCTTTAGGCTCTGTTTAACGAGCGTCGATACGACTTGAGCTTGTACCTCATCGCTTATAACTTATCGTTGAGAAATCATTTCATGGGAATCATGCTTTTGCCCATAAAAGCATGATTCCTTCTAAAAGCTAAAAACTCGAACGCCATCTTCTTTGAGTCAAATTCATATCCACAGCAGTTAAACATAGCCAAGATTTAAGCTTTACTCAACACGGTGGCCATATTAGCCTAATCATAACGACACCATACACCCCACCTACATTGACGCACACCCACAACCCACACTGGCGCACACTAGTACATACGACCTCCCTTCCACAAACCTACGCTAGCGTACACAAACACACGACCTTCCTCTGCAAAACCGTACAAAAAAAAACCACACCAACACACATCAAACTACACAAAACCACATAAATCACCCAAATACATTTGGGTATCCTTCTCCCTTTCCCACCCGCCAACCTGCGCCCTGAGAACCCAATGGCGAGGTTTTGGCACACTGCCCCCTTTCCAACGCGAATGGTTGTAAAAAAAGAGCATCCCGATGTGCCTGGCATGTACGGCGCTTCAGCAAGTGCCCACCGCGTCCGATGATGACAATGCTGCAAACCGCCTCTCGGTCGTCCGTACATTATGTCGAGGCCAAAAGTCAGACAAATCCAGATGTATACATCCTAACCTCACCACAAGAAGGCCCATTCCTTCATACAAATGATGCCAACGAAAATGGCTTTGTTACATTTTTTTTTGCACTTTTTTTGATGCACCTTTTTGGTGGCGCGGCTATTTCATACGCCGCACATGTGCTCGCTATTGGTTTTACCAATACGCTCGCACTTTTTTATCAGGCATTGATTTTCATTCAGTAAAACTGCCCGATGGGTGTATGATACAGAGGGAATGCTGTGTCATTTTCCGTTATTCAGTGTGATTGTGTCTAATCAGGGAAACATAGAAATAATGAAAGTTCGGCATCTTTATTGGATTATTTTGGGATTATTGCTTTCTTCATGCAACGAAGAAACCGACATCCCGTTACCAGAGACGACGAGACAACCAATTTTGTACGGCACTTTAGCCACGGATGAACCCGAGGTCGTATCACTCTTTGTTTCGGATATCCGAGACACATTTTATAAGACATGCTCATCAGACTATATATCTTTCTGTGCTGCCATATATGGTGACAACTATACATGTGCTACGAATGACAAGGACTTTTACTGTTTTGAAAAATGTCCAAAAGCAGGAAACACCAGTTTTTGCAGGGATGTCCAAGACTACGTTATCACAAGCCATGGCACTTGTAAGGCAATCTCCGGGGCAAACATTTTTATCGAGGAAGAATCAGACACTCCGTATGAACTATGTGCAAACGGATGCAACACCTCACGTACAAGCTGCGACAGCAGCGGCACAGTCAATTATCTGCTATGCCACGAAGAAGATGCTGCCCAATGCAGCTCACCCTACCAATGTTTGATGTCAACTCAAGGCATGTATTGTCTGCCGTCCTGTTCGACACCAGGTTTAACGACAAAGCAATGCTCAAGCGGTCATACCTATGTTTTTCAATGTACCAACGTCAATGGAACACAGATGTGGGCACCGCTCGAAGATAGTAGTTACGACTGCGAGAGCAAATGCAATGATGCCGGCACAGACTGCGATGCTTCAGGGCCAGCCCTTCCTCCGGCAGCAGGAACGGTTGCCGGAGACTCCTATTGCACAGGTACGCTCATTCATCCACAGTGGGTACTGACGGCTGCCCATTGCGTCATGGATACAGAGGCTGACCCCCTAACCGAATCTGATAACAATGGAATTGCCAAAATCGGCATCGGTTATAATGAAAAAGCCTTGATTCCCTTTGAGACATCCGGTGCAGAGTATTTTATACCTCACCCGGAATTTCGTATTTCAGATGATTATCCCTTTAATGACATTGCCCTCATCAAACTTCGAGCCCCCATTCGCAGCGATGTTGTAGCACCGGTATTACCGCTGCCCAAATGGCTCGCTTTTAATTCGGACAGCCTTCCGCTCATGATGAGTACAAGTGGATTTGGCTTCGACGAATTTGGTGATTCGGGCAAAAAAATGACCATGCCTATTCCTACCACACACTACTGTGGCACTTATAATTCAGGGGATGGGGAGTTGTGCGATATTGGGTCTGTTCATATCGAAGGTTGTCATCCCAATAAGGATTATTGCGAAGAGGATGGCTATTACGATTTTACCATTTCTCTTTCGATTCCAAATCATACGATCTATTCGCCATACCACGACGGCGGCCACTGCAACGGCGACTCGGGCGGACCGACATTTTATACCATCGGTGGCAAGCGTTATGTTGCAGGTGTGACGAGCTTTGGCGATCCTCCGTGTCGAACCTATAACGTCAATACGGCTGTGCAGGATTATTACGATTGGATCATCTCGGTTGCCCCCGAAGTTGCCACTCAGTATAAAGAAATCTGCGGCAATGGTTATGATGACGATGGCAATGGCTTGATCGATGGCGACGATCCCGAATGTAATGCATGCGGGAACGGTCGTATTGACAACGAGGAGCCATGTGACGGTTCTCTTTTTTTAGATGACAAAATCCAATGTTCGCAATGGGATAGCACGTACAGTGCCGGGCATGTCTCTTGTACCAGCAATTGTGAAATCGATTACAGCAATTGCCTCATCGCTTTAGGCTGCGGTGATCACTTTCTCGATCCAGGCGAATTATGCGATGGTTCACTCTTTATCAATAATAAAACCCAATGTACTCAGTGGGACAGCAAATATAACGGTGGAAATGTCTCTTGTACAAGCACTTGTGAAATTGATTACAGTCAATGCACACTTCCTGCTTATTGCGGCGATAATATTGTCAATAACTCCGAAGTGTGCGATGGTTCGAATTTTAAAGACAATAAGACTCAATGTGCACAATGGGACAACAAGTATAGTTCAGGAAATGTAATTTGTACAAGTGATTGCCAAATCGATTACAGCAATTGTACACTTGCCCCTTACTGCGGCGATAATATCGTCAATAATGGCGAATCGTGCGACGGGACGACCTTTAAATACAACAAAAGAAGATGTATGCAATGGGACAGCAAGTACAGTGCAGGGAATGTCTCTTGCACAAGTGATTGCCAAATCGATTACAGCAATTGTACACTTGCCCCCTATTGCGGCGATCATATTATAAACAACGCCGAAGCATGTGACGGAACGAACTTTAAAGATAACAAAACGCAATGTGCACAATGGGACAGTAAATACGGCTCGGGAAATGTAACCTGTACAAGCGATTGTCAAATCGATTACAGCAATTGTACACTTGCCCCTTACTGCGGCGATAATATCGTCAATAATGGCGAATCGTGCGACGGGACGACCTTTAAATACAACAAAAGAAGATGTATGCAATGGGACAGCAAGTACAGCGCAGGGTTCGTTTCGTGTACAAATGATTGCCAGATCGATTACAGCCAATGTACACTTGCGCCTTATTGTGGCGATCATATCGTCAATAACTCCGAATTATGTGATGGTTCTAGTTTTATAGATAACAAAACCCAGTGTTCACAATGGGATAGCAAATATAGTGCAGGAAATGTAATTTGTACAAACACCTGTGAAATCGATTTTAGCCAATGTACACTTGCTCCTTACTGCGGCGACAATATTCTCAATAACAGCGAAGCATGCGACGGAGCGCAATTTAAAGATAACAAAACGCAATGTGCACAATGGGATAGCAAATACGGCTCGGGAAATGTAACCTGTACAAACGACTGTGAGATCGATTTTAGCCAATGTACACTTGCCCCTTACTGCGGCGACAATATTCTCAATAACAGCGAAGCATGCGACGGAGCGCAATTTAAAGATAATAAAACGCAATGTGCACAATGGGATAGCAAATACGGCTCGGGAAATGTAACCTGTACAAACGACTGTGAGATCGATTTTAGCCAATGTACACTTGCCCCTTACTGCGGCGACAATATTCTCAATAACAGCGAAGCATGCGACGGAGCGCAATTTAAAGATAACAAAACGCAATGTACACAATGGGACAGCAAATATAGTGCGGGAAATGTAAACTGTACAAACGATTGTGAGATTGACTTTAGCCAATGTACTGTGAGCCCCTACTGTGGCGATAATATTCTCAATAACAATGAAGTATGTGATGGATTTGCTTTTGCAGAAAACAAGGTCAAATGTTCACAGTGGGACAGCAGATATATTTCTGGATTTGTCAATTGTACAAACGATTGTGCACTCGATTTCAGCCAATGCCAACTATCACCTTCTTGCGGCGATAACCTTGTCAACAACGATGAACTATGCGATGGAACTGCATTTTATGGAAACAAGACCCAATGTGCTCAATGGGACAGCAAATATGGTGATGGACAAGTCAAATGTACAAACAATTGCCAAATTGACTTCAGCGAATGTGTATTAGCGCCCTATT
Source organism: Myxococcales bacterium UBA4248 (assembly GCA_002395385.1). Taxonomy (GTDB): domain Bacteria; phylum Myxococcota_A; class Bradymonadia; order UBA4248; family UBA4248; genus UBA4248. The sequence continues at coordinate 7,964 of DGWW01000154.1, read as the reverse complement.
GCGGCGATAATATTGCCAATAATGGCGAATCATGTGATGGTTCATCCTTCGCCGAAGAGAAGATCGAATGTGCACAATGGAGTAGTATGTATGTTTCAGGGCATGTCAGCTGTACAGACGATTGTGAGCTCGATTACAGCCAATGTATCCATAACGTCATTCATATCGAAGAACACCCCGACTGTGCAGCATTGCCGCAGCAATCGAATCATTCTAAATTTCCGGTTTTGTTGTTAGTTGGGATAGGTGCCGGAGTCATATTGAGGCGCCGAAAAGAAATCGGCACCCCATAAAAAGCAAAGCCGCCGTATGCAATAGGCGGCTTGCCGCAAGCGTATTCGCCAAAGGCGAATAGCAGCGGCCAAAAGAGAAAAAAAAGCGCCCAAAAGGGCGCCATAATTAATCGTCGGAATTAATTTGTACTTCCGGCTTCGAACACGAACGGATATTCGATTGCGACGATGCCTCCACCTTTGGGCGCTGGGAATCTCCAGTATTTAACTGAGTTAGCGACGCAATTTTCGACGTTTTTATTTTTAATGGTCGATTCTTTGACAAGGGCCTTTGTCACGGCTCCCTGTGGAGAGATGAGCCAATACAGCACAACACGACCATTAAGTCCTTTGATTTTGTTCAATTCTTTTTCGTAGCAAGCACGGAGCTCACCAGAGTGCTGACGAACGACTTTCTGAATAATACGTTTATCGAGCGCACCGGTGACTTCGGGGATCTTCATCTTGACCTGCGGGCGTGCCTCGCCTTTGACGCCAAGATTTGCATTGTACCCCTGTGAAGCGGTACGGATAGCGCCCCCCCCTCCTCCGCCGTTGGGGCCGAAACCACCGGCACCATAACCGCCCATACCGGCACCGCCGCCGCCTGTACCACTGGCACCGAGGCCATAGCCAGCAGCTGCGGCCTGGGCTGACATATCAAAGTTGGACCAATCGAGGTTGTCGAGATCCATGGCATTGCCGATGGCCAGCATCGAGTTCATGGCATTGGCCTGAGCGAGAAGACCAGTCGCCTGAGCTGCGCCAACAGCTTCGCCTCTGGACATGCCACTGCCGGGCGTCGCGGAATCATTTGCAGACGTATTGGCCGCAAATGGGGTGTCGGGTGCATCTTTGGTGAGTTCGACCTCATCCTGTGGATCTTCCTCTTCTGGTTCGACTTCTTCGGGAATATCTTCTGCGATCTCTTCCTGAACCTGTTCCTCGACGACAACAGCAAACCTCGACGTATTGAGAATTCGGTCGACCATGAGCGCATCCGCACGGTTGGTGGCAAAAAGAATGACCGAGAAAAGTGCGAAGTGTATGAGCAGTGAGGCAGCCAACCCGCCGTAATTGGACGAAGAGAAGCTGAACAGCGGCGCAGCAAAGGGAACCGCATCGACGAAGTGCACGAGGATCGAGACTTCGCCGAAAACGAATTTTGCGCGTGTCTGCCCGGTCATCTCGCAAGCAAGTGAGCCTGGTGCAACGGGAACGCTGGCACTTGGGGTACGAAAATCCGCAGAGCTGGCGTCTTTAAAAGCGATTTTATTATCGCCGACGAGGACAAAGCCATCGTATGCATTGTTAAAGAGCAGCTCCCAAGTGTTTCCGATACACTGTGCCAGTGCGATTTTATGGGTATTGTCGATAGCGAGTTTATAGTTGCACGACTGATCAGAACCAGCCGTAATGATGTTGCCGTTTTTCGCATCGTACTGGTCGATGCTGAGGACGGTGTTGCGCCATATCATGGCGACTTCGATTTTACAGTTAGCCGTTTTGCCTCGGGCAGACAAAAAACGTCGTTCGAAACTGACTGGACGTTTTTTCTTTTTGATAACTGTCGTTACCTGGGGTTTGGCCTGGAAAGCCGATACCCCCTGAGGTTTTGCACCGAAACCGCTCGGCGGAATTTTAGGTACCACTTTGGGCTCGACCGGGATTCCCGAAAGTTCCTGAATGCCAGATTCTGAATCAACCATTCCGAAGTTCATAATTTTTTCCTCCTATTCAAGTAAGATACCAACATCAATCAAGTCACGATTCCGGGGATTTCGCCCCGGAGCTAACCACGCCCACCCGGTCAGGCTATGCCTGACATCCCTCACGCCTTCTGTTGGCGAGTTTGAATCATAAAGAAAACACTACTCATCGTCGTCTTTTGTAGAACTATTGAAGTTTAGAGGCAGTTCGATTATCGCAGTTTCTCCTTCTGGCAAAGCGGGAAATACCCACGTTTGAATCTCATTTATGATGCATTCTTTGACATCTTCAATCGGATAGTTCGAATCCACAATCGAAATATTCTTGGGATACCCATCCGGTGAGATAGTCCATGAAATGCGCATCTTTCCCTGAGCCTTTGGACTATAACGCAATATATTGGTATGGCATGTGTTGATATTCTGGATATGGCTCATGATGATTTTAGAGGCCATGCGTTCGTTGAGCGGTCCACTCACTTCGGGTACCCCCATGATTGCGGGACGATTTTGATGCTTTATTTCAATTTTGTTGAGCTCCTTGACGATATCGAGGAATTCAGCGCGATAACTATCGAACTGGACACTTCTGAGCGGTTTTAGGAGTTTAAGGGCACTTTCGTAGGTCGCCGTTCCGCTAAACTCAGAGTCATTGAGGAGCATGCCGACCTCAGCGACCGCCGCAGCAAATTGAATATTTTCGGACATTTTCGAACGAACTTTTGACGAAACGGGAATTTTAATTTCCTTGCTGACATCCTCATCTGGTTTTTTGTAACGCACCGCAAGCGTCGCGAGGTCATCGCTGGGGATTACCTCGGTTTTCTGGTATGCGCTGTCCGTCTGAGCGACTTCGACACTGGAACCTGCCGGCACGATTTCGTAGAGCACGGTCACCTGCTGATTTGCACCAATTTCACCGCCGTCCTTCGTATCATCCTTAAAATCTTCGGTATTGAGCTTGCGGGTTTCGTAACCGATAAGGCGGTATCCCTTAACCTTTGCAGGGTTAAAATCGACCTGGAATTTGACATCTTTGGCGACGGTATAGAGCGTCGATTCGCGGTCTTCGACCAAAACCCGTTTGGCTTCCTCTATCGAATCGATGTAATGGTAACTTCCATTGCCGTTATCTGCCAGAGCCTCCAAACGGTTGTCTTTGAGATTTCCCCAGCCAAAGCCCAATACAGACAAGAAGACGCCGTTTTTGCGTTTATTTTCGACAAACGCTTTGAGTCCATTGGCACTCGAAATACCGACATTGAGGTCGCCGTCTGTTCCCAGAATAATGCGGTTATTCCCGCCCTTGATAAAGTGTTTGGCGGCCTCTTCGTATGCCATCTGCAGGCCGCGTTCACCGAATGTAAATCCGCCTGCATCAAGCTGTTCAACGGCTTCTATGATTTGCTTTTTGTCACGAACGGGATTCGCCCCGCTCAACAGCAATCGGTTGTCAGATGCATACGTCACAATAGATATGCGGTCTTTTTCGGTAAAGCTATCCAGAGATGCAATGATAGAATCTTTGAGCAGTGGTAGTTTTTCGTCAGAAAACATGGAGCCCGAAACATCGACCAGATAAACGATATTCGAAGGCGGGATGGTCTTTAATTTTGGGGTTTGTACGCCAATGAGGAGCAGTTGCGTATCTTCGTTCCATGGCGTTTGGACGAGCTCGGTCGTCATTGCCAGAGGTTGGCCATCCTTTGGATTCGGGTAATTGTAGGTGAAATAATTGATCAATTCTTCGGAGCGAAGCAACTGATTACGGGGAATTTCTTTGTGATTGTTAATGTAATACCTCAAGATACTATAGGAAGCAGTGTCGACATCCGCCCCGAATGTCGAGAACGGTGTATTGATGACATTGTTAAACCGATTGGGCTGAAATGTACTGAATTCGTTTTCATTAAATTCATAAGAGGATGAACGTCTAGATCCCAAACTAAGTGGATAGCCGCCGGAAACTCTGTGAATTGCGCCACCACCGCCACCAGCACCGAAACCGCCCATACCTGCACTGCCAGCGCTGCCAATGCTACCCATGCCGTATCCAGTTGCCCCTGACTTGTCAGATGCATCGAAACTTGACCAGTCCAACATCGAGTTATTCAACATCGAGTTATTTTTACCTTTTTCCTGATCAGAATTTACTTGATCGAGTACATTCTGGATGGGATCGATCAATCCAAAGTCTGTTTCTGGTTTGGCTGCATTATCATAAACATCGTTTTGGGCAACGGGTGAGCCTGGGGCTTGCTCCGAGATACTATCGACAACAGAGGGTTGTGTATAATTCTGGTCAACATTCTCGGATGTAATACATCCAGCAAAGAGAAAAGAAACAATCGCAGCAACGGCGATCCACAATAGGGTACGGGAATATATTGACATCATATTAATAGCTCCTTTTGGGGACAGGGATATCCCAGAACAATGAAAATATATTTTCATTGAGTTAAAAAAGATACACTACGGGCGTCGAAGGGAGGGCACGCCCCCGAAGGGGCGCGGTTTAAACCACCCAAATACTAATTTTGACTACCGGCATTGAATACGAAGGGATATTCGACTGCAACGATGCCGCCGCCTTTGGGTGCCGGGAATCGCCAATGATTGACCGATTTAATCAGGCATTGTTCGACAGCTTCGTTTTTAAGAGACGTCTCTTTCACAATGGCTTTTTGAACAGATCCCTGCGGTGTGATAAGCCAGAATAGTACGACACGTCCATTGAGACCTTTAATCTTATTCAACTCTCGCTCGTAACAAGCACGGAATTCACCTTGATGATCCCTAACGACTTTTTGAATGATACGTTTTTCGATAGTTCCCTCGACTATAAGTTTTCCGGGTTTTACAGGCACAGCCCTTTCCTTATGATCACCAAGTCTAGCTTTGAATTCGGCAGAAGCTTTGCCAACAACACCACCGTTTTTGCTGCCATTGGGACCGAAACCAGAAATGCCCTCGAATCCTAATCCGTCTGCACCGCCCGGAGCGCCGGTTTGGCCCAACAGATAGGTGCCAGCAAGCATTTGCCCATTTGGATCGAACGTCGACCATTCTATGTTATCCGTGTTAATGGCAGCAGCAGCAGCGAGCATCGAGTTCATGGCAGTCGCTTGATTTAAAAGCCCCTGCTGCATGGCCATACCGACGGCCTGACCTTTGGAAATGCCATTTCCTTTGTCCATCGAGTTGCTGTTGCCCGAATCGGGAGCAAATGAAGTTTTGGGAGCGTCCTTGGCAACCGTATCGGCGACGGTATCGGGGATTTCTTCTGCGACTTCGACCTCATCTATCATATCGGGCGCAGGTTCATCTTCGGCGGCAAGTTCTTCGATGGTTGCAAAACGCACGTTGCTCATGATGCGATCGACTATGAGGGCATCGGCACGGCTGGTTGCAAAGAGAATGACCGAGAAGAGTGCAAAGTGAATGAGCAGAGATGCGATGAGACTCGAGTAATTGGAAGAAGCCAGACTAAGTCCCGATGCTTTAAATTCCACGCTATCCACAAAGCGCATGAGAATGGTGACTTCACCAAAGACAAATTTAGCACGTGTCTGACCATTGACCTCGCAAGCGAGTGAGCCAGGTGAAAGCTGCTTGTGAGAAGCAGGCGTAAGAAAATCAGCAGAACTTGCATCTTTAAAAGAAGTCTTTTTATCGCCGACGAGGACAAAGCCGTCATAAGCGTTATTAAAGAGCAGTTCCCAGGTATTGCCGACGCACTCAGCCAGTGCAATATTGCAGGCATTATCGACGGCAAGTTTGTAGTTACATTTGGGATCGGAGCCGACTGTGATAGTTTTGCCGTTCTTTGCATTGAATTGATCAATACTTAAAACGGTATTGCGCCAGACCATAGCGACTTCGAGTTTACAGGCGTCCGATCTGCCTCTTGCAGAGAGAAAACGACGCTCAAAACTGACGGGGCTTTTTTTCTTTTTAATAATGGTCGTGGCTGGGGGTTTAGCCAGAAAGCGAGAGGCGTCAAAAGCCTTGGTCGAAAACCCATTGACAGGGAGTTTCGGCGGCAGTGTACGCGCAACGTTGTTTTCTGAAACGTGAAGAATGCCAGAATCTGAATCGACTAGTCCGAAGTTCATAGTATGTTCCTCCATTATGCCCCTAATCTGTCTCCCGACAGACTAGGAATTGATGTGATTACCAGCCCTCCCAACTGGGGAAAGCTGAACAAGAAATAAATTTCTTCGTTCCATTGTTTTCCTTCCTGAATTTCGTCGTAGTTCATTTTCGTTTCCAGCTATTTAAAGTAATGATAATGCCACCTTGAGCACTACCAAACTAAGTATCGAAGTTAAGTTCGGCAATGAATGGAAACCGTATGTGAATGGAATCCAATTCAATGTCAAAGATATGGGAGCCAGGGCTCAACCGCATTCAAATTCAGATATAAATGATATGATATATTGTATAAAAGAGATGGTCGAATTGAATCTAAAGTAGCGTTAAAACCGCATTAGACATGCCAATTATGAATTAGAGCAAAGCGAAGATAGATCTATTAATATGAAAAGGATAAACCAATCCATCAGGAGAATATATCGTCGCACAGGACGATTGTAAGATGAACATCCAACGAACCAAAGTATCATCTTTTTGTTGCAAAACCATAATTTAAGCAGACCGCCCAAGCGTACAGCGAAAACCGATTAAAACGCGATTTTACAGCAAGCCGAATTGTTTGGCAGCTGAGTACATCTAAATTGTAATTTGCCAATTCGATGGAGCATTACAAAGAAAAATTTGAAATGTCCGTCTTGGTGGCTTTTCGTAGAAAACAACAATCACACGATAAATGTCGATCGAAGCTTTGAACGAATAAACTAATTTGGTGGTGATAGGAAGAAACGAGGAGCACCTGGAACAATGGCAGAAAAGAATTTAAAAAATACTTTTTACCCTGCACAGGTTCAACGTTACTTTCAGCGCCCTGAAGATCTCGCAAAATTTGAGTTTATAGATCTCACCTTAAGCAACACCTTCAACAACCCGTATGACATGTGTCATTACAGGTCTAATTGTTCTAATCCCCAGCCTCCTTAACTGGTGATGGTCAAACGATAAAACTGATTTTTTTTAGTTTTAGTGTTTCACCTCTGAAAAGTAAAAGTTTAAAGTGACTCGTTTCGTTTTCTAGGTATGTAAAGTCTGATTAAAGTCACCACGAACTTTAACCGACTCGATAACAAAGTAATATGTGGCTTTGTTGATGAATTCTCGAAAACTCGAATTTCAAAGCCAATCGCGAGGGAGCTTAGCTCAACCTCTAGCGGTCAATTATTATTAGTAGCACAACAACAAATTTGGGTCAAGAAAAAATTTAAAAAAAATAACTATTCATCCCTATGCGCGTTTTTCTTCGAAAGCTCAAATCATTCGTTCATGCATAATGATGACTGTTACAAACACTGCATGCGGATTTTTGACGATTTTTGTGGACATTCGATCACGACAAATCGAGTAAACACGTGTATTTCTGCGTTGCCTTTTTACCCAAAACAAACATAATCAATCGGAATCCTGCAATCTCAGTCATGAGTGATCAACGAACAACCACAAGGAGCCAAAACACATGTATAAAACGAGGATAATAACTTTTGGGCTTGCTAGTCTTTTGATGGCTACAGGGTATGGGTGCAGCGAAGATTCCGCTTCTTCCGAACATGATCAAATTCGTGATAATCCGCAGCCCGAGCCAAATGCATGTAACGGCAAAATCGAGGGCGATCTTTGTGGCTCAGGCGGAATCTGTTTTAAAGAAATATGCCTTTCGAACATTTGCACAAAACAACCCTTGTCCGAAGGTACAGAATGCCGTGCATCTGTCGGTGCGTGCGATCTGACCGAAGTATGCGACGGGATCAATACGGATTGCCCTGAAGATAGCAAAAAAACGAGCGAGACCGTTTGCAGAGAATCTGCCGGTGAATGCGATCTGGCCGAAGTATGC
>DGWW01000119.1 GCA_002395385.1 Myxococcales bacterium UBA4248 | reverse complement strand
TCATCCTGAATTGAGTCGGGGATGCCATTGCAGTCGTTATCCCGGTTGGGATCACTGATATCGCAGACATAACCGCTTATATCCAGCGCAGGCATCACCTGACCGACGCACGCATAATCCCAATAGGCTCCTGTGGCATCGACGATGCACTTATAATGCCCCGCTTTACAAGCACCTATCCCTTCAGTTCCTTCGTCACCTTCGTAGCATGGCCTGATTTGGCCTTCTCTGCATTCACACTCACCTTCTTTTTCGCAGGTACCATCCCCATTGCAGTCATTGTAATTCTCGTTGCATTTGCATTCTCCATTTACACATGTTCCTTCGCCACATGAATGACCACAAATGCCGCAATTAAGGGGATCTGTCTGTAAGTCTGCATCGTCACATGTCGTGTTATCAGGGGGCGTGTCGACGGGGGTAATGGGGTCTGTTGGAGGTTTCGGGGTTTGAGGACTCGGTGTGGTTGGCTCGTCCTGTCGGTCTGAACATTGTTTTCCCTGACAATCCTGGCCTGAGGATGGTTTTGTGTTGCTGATGACAATTGATTCTTCCGAACAACCGGCAAATAGGCAACATACCACGGACACCGCAAGCAGATTGATGCGTTTCATTGGTTACTCCCTAAATCGAAAAAAATGGCAAATCGTTTGGTGCAAGAGGAGACGAGGGGGCTTCCGCATTAATTGATTGGATTGTCAATCGGTGGGGCAAATCCCGTATCCAATTTTGCACTGCAAAGCCATTGGAAATTATCGAGGATAACCGAAGAATCCAGTACCTGATCTTTTGTATCCCAGATGTAAAAGTCAAGATTAAAAATCTGACCTCCAGAGATCGGCGCTGAAGTCGTAAGCCATGCGGTGCCTCCGCCATTCCCACTATGTCCGTTGAAAGGAGAGTTGGTGTAGGCATAAAGTTCTTCAGAACTGTCACATTGACCACATTGGCCATTCTGACATCCATCATCAAAATTGCCTTTACATGGTTGGGAGGCGGAGCAGGTTGGGGCCACGCAGGTGGTAAAGAAGGCATTGTTGACCGAAACCGCGTTGCCTTTTTTGTCAAATGAAATATTCCCGTCCTCATTGACGAGAGGTTTGTCATACTCATCGGTCAGTAAGGTTAGGAAAAAATCATTGTAGGGAGAACAAAGATACCTTGGGTATTCATGCGAGAAAAATCGGAAGTCGAAGCTGAATCCCTTTGCATTTTGGGGGGCTTTCAATTTGAGATGAAGTACGACGGAGTCGTTGATCTTCGTTGTAGAGCCGGAGGGACAGTTGGGATGGGATTCAAGCTTATAACCGTGTGCGTTGAGGTAGGTGTTTGGGGGCATGTCGCCTTGTGAATACTGTTGGTCTATGCTCATACCACTGTAAACATCCCGAGCGATGCCGGAAGATAGTACGGCAAAAGACTGACCAATCCTTGGTTTAATGAGGAGATTGCCGTGGGCATCTCTCATCCCTCTAAGAATGTTGACCTGGGATGGACTGATGGATTGGTTTGATCCTGAACGATGCAGAGAATATTCAAGAAGTGAACCTTTGTTGGGATCTGAAGTATTCCCCATGCAGATATCCATCGATTTTGCCAGCAGCAATGCCGATTCACTATTGCTCGCGTTATTCCAGTACAAATTGACATCGCACGCGCCATAATCGAATTCGCAGGCCTGAGTCTCACAATCCTTGCCTTCACATGATACGGCCTGATCACAGCTGATCTCATCTTCGTCCGTGAGTCCATTACAGTTGTCATCGAGTTGATTCCCTTTGCAGTCGTGGGTAACACCTGGATGGATCAGTTCTGGACGTGTTGTGTTGCACATCTTTTCGTTGTCACAACAATCAAAAATGCTGCCGTCTTTGCAAATGGGATACCCATCTTTGTCTTCATCCTGAATTGAGTCGGGGATGCCATTGCAGTCGTTATCGCGGTTGGGATCACTGATATCGCAGACATAACCGCTTATATCCAGCGCAGGCATCACCTGACCGACGCACGCATAATCCCAATAGGCTCCTGTCGCATCGACGATGCACTTATAATGTCCCGCTTTACAAGCACCTATCCCTTCAGTTCCTTCATCACCTTCGTAGCATGGCCTGATTTGGCCTTCTCTGCATTCACACTCACCTTCTTTTTCGCAGGTACCATCCCCATTGCAGTCATTGTAATTCTCGTTACATTTACATAGACCGCCCTGACAAGTTCCTTCACCGCATGAATGTCCGCAGCTCCCACAATTCTCTGCATCCGTCATTAAATCGACATCACTGCAGGATGTGTCAATTTCTGTGGGAGGATTGGACGGATCACCTGGCTGTTCAATGGGATCTTTTGGATCTGGCTTGGATGGTTGTGGCTTTTCGCCTGAGCAGTTTTTTCCTTGACAGGCAGGGCCGGAGGTCGACTGGCTGATGACGAGAGAGTCACCCGAACACCCAGACAAAATACAGGATATCATTGAAATTGCTATCAGATTGGATGTCTTCATTCTGCCTCCAGAAACCGAAAGTAGGCTTTTATCATGTAAAACCCTCTCAAGAATATATAAAACAATTCCCGATAGCAATACTTTGTGCAAAGGACTATCAATATATGGTTACTGTTCAGCCCCTATGCTTATTTTTCTTCGAAAGATCAAATTATTCTTTTATGCATAATGCATAATGATAAATGCATAATGCAATGTTATGCTCGGAGGATTTTGACGATCCTTTTGGTTTTGCAAAATCATTCAGCATTATGAATTCAGCATTATAAATTGAAGAGATTTCAAGTATTTTGGGAAACAGGAGTGCACTCAAGGGCTGAACAGTTGCATATATGGTAACTGTTCAGCCGGGGCGCTGCCCCGGACATCCTAATTAATCTCAATGGGGTTCTCGGAAGGTGGCGCAAATTCCGTATTTACGGATGATGCTTCACACAGCCAGCGGAAATTGTCCAGAATAACGGATGAGTCTTTCTTTACATCATACGTATCCCAAATATAGAAGTCGAGATTGAAAACCTGTCCTCCGCTGATGGGTACCTGCGTAGTGAGCCATGCCGTACCACCACCACAATTCGCATCTTCCATGGCGTTTCCTTCCCCTACATAAGGAGTGGGCGTAAAAGCGTATAGTTCGTCAAAAGAATCGCACTTACCGCAAACTCCTTCCTGACACCCAGCTGTATAGCTTGGTGGGCATGCGTTCATGCCACCCATACCGAAAGCCTGGCTGTCTGAACAATGAGGTGCTTTGCATGTTGTAAAGAAAGCGTTGTTGACTGATATGGGGTTGCCGGCCTTATCAAAAGCAATGTTACCATCAGGATTGCCAATGGGTTTGCCGCTTTCGTCCGTCATGAGAACGAGGAAAAAATCATTCCATGATGAACACACATAATAAGGATATTCATGTGTAAAATAGCGAAAATCGAAACTAAATCCTTTTGCATCCTGTGGTGCCTGTAGTTTTAGGTGGAGAACGACCGAGTCTGCAATGGATGTGCTTGTACCTGCAGTGCAGTTAGGGTGTGTTTGTAATTGATTGCCGTGTGCAGCAAGATAGATGTCCGGCACTTTGTCTTCTATGCTGACGCCAAAGAATGCACCCGGTGGCAATTGGGTTTCTGAATTTTGAACGTAGGATGAGGGAGCACCATGGAAAACATCTTTTGCTACGCCGGTTGAGAGCAGGGCAAAGGAATGTCCAAGTCTCGGTTTGATAAGTGTATTGCCCGTCTTGTCTTTCATTCCCTCTGGAATATTAATTTGGCCAGGAGTAACCTGTTTGTCTTTATAACCCGATCGATGAACTGAATACTCAAGCAGTGAACCTTTGGTTGGATCTGAACTTTGATTCATGCAGATATCCATCGACTGCGCGAGCAATAGTGCAGAATTGGCATCATTGGAATTGTTCCATACCAATCCCTGGTCGCATTCACCATAAGAGAATTTGCAGGCTTCAACGCCGCATTCCGCCCCCTCACATGGTGTGGGAGCACTACAGCTGATTTCGCCCTCGTCCACGGTTCCGTTGCAGTTATCGTCGATTTGATTGTCATTGTAGTCAACCGATACACCGGGATGGATGAGTTCCGGTTTGGGGTTGTTGCACCACTTCTGATTGTCACAACAGTCCGAAATAGCACTATCTTTACAAATGGCAAAGCCATCCTCATCCTCATCCTGCTTCGTATCTGCTACTCCATTGCAATCGTTGTCAAGCTCGGGATCGTCGGCATCACAGGTAAATTCACTGATTGTCTCTGCGGGCAAAACCTGACCGATACACTCCGTGTAATCCAAATAGGCACCATTTTCGTCCACAATACATTTAAAGTAACCGCTTTTACATCTTCCAACGTCTTTGGTTTTTTCATCGCCTTCGTAGCAAGGGGTCGTTTCACCTGGTCTGCATGCGCATTCGTGAAGGGTTTCGCATGTGCCATTTTCATCACAGTCAAAGTAATCTGGCTCACACTCACATTTCCCTTCATTGCAGATGGCATTGACACAGGCATGTCCACACGTCCCGCAATTTTGGGCATCGCTCATGAGATCGATGTCTTCGCCGCATTCAGGAACTTGCTGTTCTGGTGGATCTTTGGGATCCGGTGTCTCTGGTGTGCCCGGCGTAGGATTGGCTGGCTCGTCGGTGCAATCCGTTCCCTGGCAATCCGTAGGTGGCTGTTCGGTATTGGCTTTGGATTTGGAATCATCAGAACAGCCTATGACCAAACAACAGGCAAATGCAAACACAGATAAATAGGATAATCTCATATTTTCTTTTCTCTCTGAGTTGTTAAAATACAGCAATCTGTATAATAATATATAAAGAAAATACCAAGATCAAGTCAATATGATTCGTGCCTTATCTCCCCCGAACTATTTAGCCGGGGCTCTGCCCCGTACCCCGCCAAAGGGCCACTTCGCAATATCAAATACGCTTCGTTTCACGCGCCACCTCACCCCTTTGTCACTTCGTGACATTTCCCCTCTCCATGAATGGCGAGGGGAAACTGTATGTGGCATTTGATTTGCTCTCGGTGCCCTCAATTCGCACCGTTCACTGGACGGTACTCATTTCGGCCCCTTTGGAATCCACAATCATTTATTTGTTTTTTCATCATTTTTCGTAATCCCAGCAAATTTATATCCCGATGGGGCCTTCCCCCATCTCTCTACGGTATTTGTATTGACTTTAGCCTCTGCCCTTGCAATCCAGCTAACATTCGTACTAAAAAAGTGAGCATCGT
>DGWW01000356.1 GCA_002395385.1 Myxococcales bacterium UBA4248 | reverse complement strand
TGCTCAACAGGCACCAGCTGCTCAGAGTCCCGATGCAGCTGCGAATGCACCCAATACGGAATTGACCTACAAAGATCTCAATCCACCGCATCTCGGCATTTACGATGCCTCGCTGCTCGATCCCGAAGTCAAGGAAAATACCGTCTCTAAAACGGAGGCCGCCCGCAGCACTCTCGAACAGACCCATGGCTCTCAGGCTATTCCCGGACGAACGCCCGATCCCGAAAAAATGCAGAGCCTCCCCGGTGAACAGGCACTTCAGCAGTACGTCGATCAAATTTCGGAACTCAATGAGATTAAACCCGGACAGCCCCTTTCTCTGCGCGATGCACTCCTTCTCGCGGACGAAAATAACGTCGACCTGCAATCCGCACGCGTCAAAATCGATACTGCAAAAGCGCAGCTCAAACAGGCATGGGCGATGCTTCTGCCCAATATTTCGTCGACACTTCAATATGCCCATCTCGGTACGCCAACCAATGCTACAGAATCCGTCAAACAGACGCTCGGTGCCATTTATGGCGGTCTGAGCCAGTCCTCGCTTGGAACCATGCTCCCTGAAGGATCCCTTGATGGCCTCAATCCCGCAAACATTCCCGACACGCTCGTGACGGATAGCCTCGGATTTAGCTTGACTTTCGGGCTTTCGATCATCAATGTCGCCGGTTGGTTCCAGCTCCGGATGCTCGATGAAGCAACCAATCTCACCGAATTGGGCATCGAAAATGGACGTCAGCAGCTCCTCATTGGCGTCTCGCAGGCTTATATGGCCGCTCTCCTGTGTGGCGAGGTCGTCAAAATTCAACGCGTTCAGCTCAAGAGCGCGCTCGATCAGCTCACTTTGGCCCAGGGACGTTATGATCGCGGTGTCGATGTCAAGCTCTCCGTCATTCAGGCACAGTTCGCCGTCGAAAAACAGCGCCAGACCCTGATTAACGCAATATGGTCTTACGAGACTGCCCGCGATTCCCTCGCAACACTCGTCAATATCGACGGTTTGCCTGTGCCACAACCGACGCATCTCGATCCCATCGATATTACTTCCGACGAAGCCCTCGAAGAAGAAGCAATTGCGCAAAACCGCACGCTTCAAATCAATCGTATGACCCAGCACGTCAATCAGCTCAACCTCGACGCGGCAATTGCCAATTTCCTTCCCACCGTCAACGGCGCCTGGGTTTACAATTACAACTGGGCACGTACTTACACATCCGGTGTTGCTGATTGGGCCGGTTCCGATTCGTGGAATCTCGCAGTTCAGGTGAATATCCCTCTCTTCGATTACTCCAAATTTGGCGTACTCGATGAACGAAAAGCTGCCATCCGCGAAACTGAGCTTTCTATCGAAAGTACCGAACTCTCGACCCGACAGGCCGTGCGCAAGGCAAAACGCGATTATTATTCTGCCGTCTTCGATGTCGATAATGCCAAGCGACAGGTCGCACTCGCCCGCGAAGCCATGCAGCTTACCGAAGCCGCCTATAAAAATGGTGCTTCGACCTTTATCGATGTCAGTGATGCCCGCAATAATGTTGCTGCTGCTTCGATCGCCTACATCACTGCAAATCTGCAGGCTGAACTTTCGTACATCGCTCTGATTTCGACCCTCGGACGCGATATTATGACGGTTGTTTATTGATATTCGCTCATCTATTCGGCACTTCATGCCGAATACGATTCGCTAAAGCCGCTATTTGCCTTTGGCAAATACGCGGCTTTTTTCGTTCTTGTCGAAGGTTGAACACAGACCACATTTTCGATATGATGCCCAAATGCATCAGATGGGAAACTTCAGGCCGCCGCTCATGGTTTCTACATCTTTCACCGCATCGCACAGGAGCTTGCACAATGAAAAAACTCGCCATTCTTTGTCTTTGTTTTGGGACTGTTTCACTTCAAATGTTGGGATGTAGTGATGATGGGGATTCTAAAGATAAGAATGTTGCCTCATGCACCTACGAAGGAATGCAGTGCAGCCCCGATGGAAAGAACCTCCTCAAATGCGAGAATGGCGTAGAATCGACCGTTATGGCGTGCCCTCAAGGGTGTGTCAATAATTCCTGTTCCACTGCTGCAGGATGCTCATATTTAGGGGCCAAATGCAGCGATGATGCACATTCTGTGCTTTCATGCCTAAATGGAGTCGAGAGCTCATTGCCTTGTGAATATGGCTGCCTGAATGGTGCCTGCAAAGCTAAGCCAGACGAAACCGAAAAATGCACCTACGAAGGAAATGTATGCTCGGATGATCTTACCAAAGTCGTCAAATGCGATAACGGCACAGAAACCATCGTCGAAAACTGCGATAATGGCTGTGAAAATGGTGAATGCAAGAATGGGGAATTACCGCCTCAATGCGATTATCAAGGAACACAATGCGACGAAAACATGACGGCTGTGGTGAAGTGCGAAAATGGTGAAGAAACCATTGTCGAACCCTGTGAAAACGGCTGTGAAAACGGAATGTGTATTGAAAATGAACAATGCAATTACACAGGAAAACGTTGTGATCCCGAAATCAGTGCTGTGATTGAGTGCGACAATGGTACCGAAAACATCGTAGAAACCTGCGATGATGGCTGTAAAGATGGCAAATGTATCGAAGGAGAGGTTCCCGCTCAGTGCAATTTTAAAGGAAAACAATGCAATGAAGCGATGGATGCCGTTATCAAATGCGAGGACGGTGCAGAAACCATCGTCGAAACCTGTGGTTACCTTTGTGAAAATGCCAAATGTATCGACCCCGATCCCACCGTGTGTGATTTCACTGGCAAACAATGCCGGGAGCATGAGGTCGTTCAATGCGATAAGGAGCAGCATTTTGTTGTTGTAGAAGAATGTATCGAAGGGTGCACCGATGGCGCTTGTGATAAAGTCACATGCCCAGCATCCGTCAATCCATCATGTTTTGATCCCAAAATGATTCTCGAATGCGATGCATCCACAAAGCAAATGATAAAGAAAGCCTGCAAAGCCAATGAACTTTGTGTCAACGGCGAATGCTTCGAGGATTCCGAATTGGTTTCGTGCAGTTTCGAATCCTCATGTACACCCGATAATACGGCGATCCGGAAATGTGAGAACGGCAAAGCCTCTTATGAAGTTTGTCCCAATCAGACTTCTTGCGAAGATGATTCCGGTACACCCGAGTGCGTTTCTACCGTCACAGGAACCAAATGCGATGAAGTCAAGTTCAATCCCTATTGTGACGATAAGAACCATGCATTTACATGCGATGAAGGCAATCTGAAAGATCAGAATTGCGGCACTGCTAAAAAATGTCTTAAAGGCGAATGTGTTTCCCAAAAAGACTGGGAAATCGGAGAAGAATGCACCATCGAGAATTTCCCCGAAACCTGTGTCGGCAATGTTCCCGTAAAATGTGTAAAAGAAGCCGGCAAGAAAGCAAAAGTCACTGCTACCGATGAGGATTGCTCCAAATCAGGTATGATCTGTGGCGTCATTCTCGATAATTCTGTCGCGGCTGCCTATTGTTTTGAACCATGCACCGTTCTGGGACAGGAACGCAATACATGTACCGATGGCGGAGGTACCACCTATCAATCGGTTTATGAATGCATCAAGGTAGATCATGGCTTTGAGGATGGCAGACTTGGTTATGATATGGAACAGGGAACGCTGCAGACGTGTGATATTGGCTGTAAAAAAGGTAAATGTTTTGACTATACCGAAGGTATTACCGGCCTTGGAGATTCCTGTGAGAAAGAATCGTTTAAAGGATATTGCCATAACAATGTTGCCGTCTCCTGCGATCTGAATGACACAAAATTCGAAGTTCAGGCTGAACTTTGCGATTACGATGAAGCATGCGTCGTACAAAAGAATAGTGATATCACAACCGCCGATTGCTTCAAACAATGTACAAAAGGTACAAAACCCCAGTATATCTGCACAGAAGGCGATCTCTTTGGAACGACTATCTATGAATCACAAGCCTATACATGTACCGAATATGAAGGGGTATATGTCTATCTGCCCGATGAATCGACATACAAATTATGTAGTTCAAAAGGGTGTGGCTCTGATGGCAAATGCCTTTAATCATCGGGGTCTGCAATGACCACTCAGGATAATCAAAATATCTGGTCTCTTGCACTGACAAAGCATGGCATTGGGACTTGCATTCATGATGCGGAACAAATGTCCTTTTGTGCCAAGTACCCTTGGGAAGTAGCTGATATCTCTGGCATACATGGTATTCTCGCTGATCAAGTAAAAATGACGCTTGCTCATGCTTTGCAGGAACTTTGTCAGAATGCCCAAACAATTCCCCTGGCCATTGCTGTTTGCTGCGAGGATGAAAAAACGGCTGTCTTTTTGGATGCAAAGCAAAATCCAGTCACGCTGGTTTACTGTGAAATGCCGCACCCCATGCCGCGTTCGGAAATCCCCGAAAAATATGCCGCATCACCAAAGCTTGCGCAGATGTTCCGAAATAGCGTTTTGCGCAGACTGCAGCAAACCAAGCCCTCTTTGGGATTGCATGAACCACTGGGAATCTATTCGCTTGGGGCACTCGTGGCGCTTTGGCTTTCGGGACACGGTGTCTCATCTTGCATGCCCATGGGCGTGCCGTCGCAATTCCCGTCATTTGACGAAGATTCGCGCAACCTTTGCATGGAGGCCATCGGGATAAAAGCTGAACTCTGTATGAAACGCGCCAAATGCGGTCATGTATTCGCCAAAATATCACCATGGTTATCCCAAAATCTCGGGCTGGATGAGAATTCCATTCTCAAAAAACTCGCGGGTATTCCCATCTTCGACATGGGGGATTGCACTGGAGCATGCGCTTATGCGGCGGTTGCAAATCCACTCAGCTGGCAGGCAACACTCGGATTTGACCTGTCTGCTTTTTGGACGGCTTCTGTTTCGGCACTCGCTCAATATGAAATCCAAATTATCGATAAATCAAAAAAATCCGAACAAAAACAAAAAGATACACCTAAAAATCTCGAAGATCTGACTGCGAATGACTGGACGCAGATACTCTCAAATCATCTCGCGCTCGATATACATCCTGGGCCGGGGTCATCTCTCGCTGCTTATGGTTGTCATTGCCCTTCATCTTATTCGGAGATTTGCAGATGTATGTTCACCCATCTCTCTGATGATAAAGAAGGACACCTTGATTTTAAAGATGTACTCTGTAAATCCCCTCTCGGAAGTCATGGATTGCATTGCATTTATAAACAGTCTGGATGGCAGATTGTCGGGATGACATCTGCACATAGTAAAGAAGATTTTTTTCGCGCACTTTTCGAGGGGATGTGTTATCAGCTTCGCCAGTGGCGTGAGAAAATTCCGACCTCTCAGATTGGACCAGTCCGATTGGTACTCGAAGACCCCTGGCCTGCCGAATGTGCACAATGGGTCGCTGATATCCTCGAATCGACCGTGTATTTGATCAATACCCCACGCGAAATACTCGCTGCTCAGGGATCGGCCATCGTTCTGCTCAGATCTTTGGATATCCCAACTAAACCAAGCATTCAGGCGACGATCTTTGAAATGCAGGAAAGAAGCGCTTATTATCGCAAACACTATCAGGTGCACTGTGCTTTGTCACAAGCAGGATAAGGCATTGCATCACTGGACTTAGAAGAGGGATTCTCTCATATCCATAATCTGTTGTGCGTGCGGTTTAACCACAGGATTTTATAAATCCGAATAATAGAGGGGAAATACATGATTTTGACAGAACGATTTGATAAGGCTTTGCTGTTTGCCAGCGAACTTCATCGAAAGCAAAAACGAAAGAATAGTACGGCACCCTATGTTTGCCATCTTTTGGCTGTGGCTGCACTCGTGATCGAAAATATTGAGAGTATCTGCGCAAATCAGGAGGAAGTTGAAGACTACGTCATCGTTGCCCTCCTCCATGATGCCATCGAAGATCAGGGTGGCATGCCGACTTATGAGCGCATCAAACAACAGTTCGGCGCAAAAATCGCCGATGACGTCCTGCTTCTGTCGCACTCTGCCCCTGACGGAATGACGGAGCGGGCTTCCAAGGTTGTGCGCAACGAAATCTATCTCAAAAAAATACGTTCCGCACCACAGGAAATTGTGCTTGTCTCATGCTGCGACAAGATACATAATCTGCGCGCGATGCATGCGGATTCTATCTCTATGGGAGAAAAATTCTGGTCCGTTTTCTCGCAGTCACCGCATGATACGATGGACAATTATGAAAAATTGGGTGCGGTCTACGCAGAAAAACTCCCCAATCATCGCATTATCAAGTTATATTATGAAATCGTGGCAGCTGTAAAAAATGCACTGCCGAAGGATTGATTCTTTTTATGTTTCGCGGCTATTTCATACGCCGCTTGGCTACGGCCTATCGCAAAGCGATACGGCCTGCGCATTTTGGAGAGAGCTGGCTTCATGCAGATTTACGAGAATTACAACAATGCGCCTATCATGCGCCGCATGATTGCTGTTGCAGGCTGTATCGTGCTGGGCATCATTATCATGTTGCTTTCGATTATTGCAGCAGCGGGAGAATCGGAACTGCTCCTTAAAGGTGGGTTTTGCTGGTACACCATCCCATGCTACGCGATTGTCGTTGTCTGCGGCTTTCTCATTCTATCCCGCGTGCGCTATGCTGCGCTCGTAGCTGCAATCGTTTCGGCGCTCGAACTCGTCGCTTATTTTTGCGTTCAACTGAGCACGCATCCCGAGGTCGAGTGGCCGTTCATGATCAAGATATTGGTGATTGTTGCGTGTCTGCAGCTCGTCGTCTTGATCGATTCTTTCGAGGAGGATGAAGAAGAACAGCCACCTGCGATCGAATACCACAGAGGCCCTGCAGCCCCGCAGCCGAGGCGAAACATCCAGAGAAATGCACCCAGACCAAAGAGATAGGGATGAAAATAATCACAGTCGTCGCTGCGCTCATCATACGGGATGGCCGCATTTTTGCAGCCAAACGCGGGCCAAATCAATCCCATGCTGGCTGCTGGGAATTCCCGGGAGGAAAGGTCGAGTCCGGCGAGAGCCATCAGGAAGCACTTGCACGCGAACTTTATGAGGAGCTTGGCGTGCGCGCTTATCCCGATGAATTCATCGAAATGCGCGAAACCTGCGAACCAGAACGCACCATCCAGGTGCATTTGTACCGCACCATTCTCGAAAGCGATGCTTTTAAAAAGACGGAACATAGCGAAATTGGCTGGTTCACTGTCGATGAAGCTCAAAATATGCAGTGGACACAGGCTGATGCGGCTTTCCTCAATGATATTGCTAAAGAAGTCGAAATTAATCGCGGTTTGTATAGTGCAACGCCGCAAATGCTCGATAAAATTCCTGCTCGTGCAGCAGGTCCGCATATCTTTCGTGCCGTACAGAGACCATGGGATGCACGCAACAATCCCTCGTACTCAATTGGGCATAAATGCAAAATGTTGCTCCAAACCCGGTTTGATACCAGACCACTCAAGATTGCACAGACCATCCATGCCGATGATGGTACGACGCGCATCATTTATGAACTCATGGATGGTGCGCGCATCGAGACGGTTCACATGCCGCGCGATGTCAAATCGCCGCGCGTGACGCTGTGTATTTCATCACAGGTCGGCTGTGCCATGGGATGCGCGTTTTGTGCCACAGCTACCCTTGGGCTTCGCCGCAATCTCACGGCCAACGAAATTGTGCAGCAGGTTGTCATGGCCATCGATCACTTTGGCCCACACAAATCCCATGCAGTCAACATCGTTTTTATGGGAATGGGCGAGGCTTTGATGAATATCGATAACGTGATGCAGGCAATCGATATTCTAAGTTGTGAACAGGGATTGAACATTCCACCGGTACGCATGACCTTGTCGACATCGGGGGTATTAAGTGAATTGCCAAAACTGAAAAATGCATTGAACAGGCCGAATCTGGCTGTGAGCATCAATGCGACGACCAACGAAGTGCGGGATCGTATCATGCCCATCAATCGGCGTTTTCCACTCGAAAAAATACATCAGGCTCTCGTCGAATGGCCATGTCGATCGCACGAAAAAATTCTGCTCGAATATGTTCTGTTAAAGGATATCAACGACACACAAGAGGATGCCATTCGCCTAGCCGAATTCGCCGGGGATTTGCCGCATAATATCAATATCATTCCATATAATGAGACACCGCGCGATTCTTTTCATGCCCCAACGAACGAGCGCATTCAGAGTTTTATCAAGAAACTTCAGGATTTGGGCTGCTTTGTGACCCTAAGAACTGCACGTGGTGTACAGGTTGGCGGGGCATGCGGCCAATTGTTGGCAAAATAAAATGCGGATGCGTATCTGCGAAGCAGATAGCAGACGCGCGCAGGGCGTATTTGGTGCACCAAATAGCCCGCGCTCCCGATGATTATCCGTCGAAAAAGGATACAAATCTGTATATTGTTCGCATTGAGTTTATATTAATATAACCTGCGTGTAGGTGTATGTGTGATAAAGATCGCCTGTTCATCTTCAGAATTGCACTTGAGGTTCTGTATATTCATTCCGAATACCGAATTCTGAATTCCGAATTGATCTAAAGCCTTGACGACATTGGCAAAAAGCGCGAAACTAAATTGTCTTAAATGCCGGTAGGTGCCGGCCTGTCATTGGATGGTGCAAATGCTTATTGCCTATAATAACGATATTGAGTTTGGTTCACGAATGTACCATATCCAGACTGAGGATAATGGGATTAAGGATGGTCACATTACGACGACTGTCTTCCATTCCGGGCGTACGCTGGATTCCAAAACGACCTCCTATAAAGAAGCTATTGAAGGCATAACAGATCCAGAAGAACAGAACAAAATCATCAAGAGTATGATGATCGAACAGCACAAGCAGTTTTATGCCAAGCTGTATGAAGGAAAGTATGAATACCTGTTGGATACCGAGAGAAAACCGTCTTCTATTGAGCCGATTGCTGCGCGTAAAACGACGAATTCTCAGGTAATGAGCGGATCAGGTCTCTCGCCCGATATCGCTGCCGGAACTGCAAGTAAAACCAATAAACCGGATATCTTGCGTGCTTCCCAGCAGGTCGCCAATGTTTCAAGACCGGTTGGGGTCAAGTCTTTTTCGACACTCTCGCCGTCAGCTATTGTTTCAAAGCCAGGACAGGTCGGATTACCTCCTGCTTCAAGCAACGCTTCGGCTCTTTCTGTTGCACCAAGATCTGAGCTTCTCGCTCAGCGCCAGCCGGGGCTTAAACCGCGTCTCTCCAAAGCTGTCGAAAAAGCAAATTATGAAAAGAGAAATCGTGCTTTTTATGGTTTTAAGTGGACGGATGAGGATCTTGCACTGGATGCACTGACTGCGCTTCTATTGGATAATGCATAGCTCGGAAGATGTGTCTTACTGCAAAAAGATACCCGGATGCAGTTAAGATGTCGGGTATCGTTCGAGAGAATTCCTGGAGATAATTTATGGCCTCCCCAAATCAGACAATGGCTGCAAAAAATAAAAAACAGCCAAAAACCAGGCGTTCTCTTAAAAAAAGGAATTCTTCGCAAGAAGTCTCTCCACATCCTGTCGATCCGGCTCGTGCACTCGCCATTGATATGAGCAAAACAGAGCTGGACAATATCTTTTTGGGCTTGCATACCGGTGAGATCGATAATCCGCAGGCGGCACTCTCTAATGTCTATCTGCTTGCTATCGATGCGATAGAAAAGACCTTGCTCGATGGCATATCTCAGCTGTGTCATCAACTCGCATCGGACGAAGGTATTGCTGCAGATGATAACCCGCTTGCACCCTGGATTGGACAGCTCCTTCACATGGAACCTGAAAAACTTCAGGCTTTTCAGGATAATCTCAAGACCAAGTTCGATCAGGCAAAACAACAATTAAAGAATAGTGTCGCTCAGGTCATGTCACAGGATGCCGATGGTCAGAATATCATTGGTACTGGCAATGCTGAGTACAGAAAAGCCCTGATAGAACTGCTCACCAATCCTGAAGCAAAGATCAGGATTCCCATTGCTCAGAAACAATTATCGGATGATCGGTTGTCTCAAATTTTTCAGGAGATCCAGACGCCGATTCCTGATGATGGCAAAAAACGCTATCATTTCTCAAAAATGCCGGGAATATACCGGTTCTCTTTTGGGAGCGATGCAACAAAGCAAAATGCTCGGGTAAGTGAAGTTCCCCAAAATAGCGAGACATCAGATTCCACACAGGGAGAGAGGTCTTCTTCGGATGAGTCTGACATCGTTGAACAGGAACGGATTGAAGATGCCGATACAGTGCGCGAACTCGATGGGCAGGATGTTGAACCGGAAAAATGTGAACAGTCCGAGAACTCTGGTGCTTTGATCCAGAGTGACTGCATGTCCGATCTGGAGGTTCAGCCCGCAATCGTTGCTTCGCCAGGCGATGATAAGACTCGATCCTCTGTATCCATCGCACTTCCCAATATTCCTGACGGCTTTGCAGATCATCCCATATTTCAAGCAATTGCCGACACTTCACTCGATATTACTAAAATGGCGCGCGAAGTGACGGATGCCATGACCGAACTTGCCATACAAATCGGGAATGAAGCAATTAAGGCATTTGCCGAGGATCATCTTATTCCTAAATTATCCGAATCGCTTAAGGATGATCCGCGATTCTCTCAGGATAAGGAACTCTGCGCTTTTATCGATATACTCGAAGAGGATTCCCCCGAAATGAATGATTCTACCGATGATGGTATCGATAATGATGAATTGGCTAAGGCCTTTGCGACATTGTTCGACGAATTTGAAGGATAATGGTTAGTAAGCAACTCATTCGTTTGCATTATCTTTTTAAAGTATATGATAATGTATATTCTGAATGATCAATTGTAGATCTTTCTTTGAGAATATTATCATTTCAGTGTACTTTAAAATATTACAAAGTGAGGTCGTTATGAAAAACAAGAGTTTTTATCTCGTTTCCGTAATTGCAATGCTCTCGATATATGGCTGTAGCAATGATTCTTCGGGAAGCAGTACACCGGCAGAGCCTGAATGCTCTTTGGATGCAGAATGCTCATCGGGTGTGTGTCTCACTGATGGTCAGTGTGCACAAGTCGTCACTGAGGGCGAGCATTGTGATGATGCGCATTTGTGCACAGACGGTTTGTTATGCTTGTCGGGGATATGTAAAACCGAAGACCCCGAACCCCCAAAAGAAGAATGCAGCCAGGATTCGGACTGCGATGGCGAGCAGGTTTGCGAAAGCGGAAAATGTAAGGAAAAAACTACACATGAACCAGAATGTACCTCTGATGAAGAATGCTCCGAAGGACAGGTCTGCAAGGATGGCTCATGCGAGGATAAGCAGGTCGAGCCACAACCTCCCGTCACCAGCGAAACATGTGACACGGATGAAGATTGTGCCGGAAACGAAATCAATACTATCTGTATGTCCAATGGCAATTGCGGACATTATGTAGATCTCGGTGAGTATTGCGACGAATACGAAACCTACTGCCAGGATGGATATTTATGTATGGGCAAGTGCATCCAAGAACTCGACGAAGGCGAGGCCTGTATAGAGGGGGATGAGGTTCAGACTTGCCGTATTGGGTTAGGATGTTATGACGGTTATTGTCATGCAGTACAAGAAGATGTCGCTATCGGCAATGCATGCAATGATGAGTATCTTTTATGTGCAAAAGATCTGACTTGCGTAGACGGCAAGTGCATTGATTATCAAAAAGTAAATGAAAATTGTGACGAAGCGAATTATTTGATTTGTGACAGCGGCATGTTCTGTAAGGATGCTATCTGTACACCAATTGGCAATCCATGTTCCGAAATGTCGGATTGTGACAGTGGGGATTCGTATTGCTGTCTTGATGAATCGTGCGGTGCCAAAGGTCATTGCATACCCTACGATAAAATCGTGACCCATAATGAAATGTGCAGAATAAAGCCAAAACCCGGGATCTTTGAGGCGCAGATTCAGTGCCGATGGCAGCCAGGTGCTGAACAGTATCCTAATTCATCGAAAGTTGAAATGCCTCCCCTTGTCGGTCATTTTGGCAATAAAGAAAAGTTGAACACAGTGGTCGCATTTTTCTCATATAATTTACGAACTGGTGCTGCAAATTATAATGAATTGGCAGGTGTCATCCGATTTATTGATCCTTCTACATGTCGCACACTCGAAGATCTGCGATATGACATTATAGGTCATTCGAGAAATATGCCTGCGGCTGCAGATCTGGATGGTGATCCTGATGGATTGATGGAATTTATTACTTTTAATTCCAGTGGGCATACAATTGCCTTTAAATGGAATGATAAAACACAAAAACATGAACTATTATGGGAAAATGATTTGGCCGGAAAAGATACAACGACTACATATAAAAATGAAGAACGGACATATCACAATCCCAAAAATTATTATATTCAGGTCTTCGATGTGAATGACGATGGTAAACCCGAAGTCATTGTCGGTGATTCTGTTATTAATGGACAGGATGGTAAAACGATATATGCCGGACGAAATTTATCTGGATATAATGGAGCCATTGGTTATCTGGATGATTCTTCTGTGATGCTGACGATTCACACTGACGTCTTTAAATGGAACAAAGATGAGAATAATTGGAAATCAATAGCGACATTGCCTTATAATTCGACTTTTAAGGCTTATGCTGACTTTGGAAAGCCTGGAAAAACTGCTGAAGATTTCAATTTTGAAGAATTGGATGGCATTCCCGAAATCGTATCTTCCAGTGGCGGTGTCATTCGATTGTATTCACTTATTGCAAAAGGCGATGGTAACTATGATGTTCAGACCATAATGACACTCAATCTGCTGCCCGCTCAGGAAAAGAATAGCGAAGGAAAAGAAATTGCAGGAAAAGGCGGTCCAATAACGATCGGCGATTATGATAATGACGGTTTGCCAGAAATCGGTCTGGCGTCCAGCGGCTATTATGGCGTCTACGACCCGCGATGCAAAGAATATAAAGAAAATGAATGCGCTGATAAAAATGTATTATGGGAACGATGGAGTCAGGATGCTTCGTCGGGCGTGACAGGCTCTTCACTCTTCGACTTCGATGGTGATGGCAAGGCTGAAGTCGTCTATGCAGATGAATGCTTTACGCGTATTTACGATGGTAAAACCGGAAAAGTATTATTCAGTTCTAAACGTTCGTCAGGGACTTCCTACGAAGCGCCTGTTGTCGCAGATATTGACGACGATGGTAGCTCCGAAATTCTCATGGGATCCGATAGCAATCAGTCGTGCTATGGTGATTCCAGCAAATACGAAGATGATACCAAAAATAGATATAATCCGACATCGGCCTCTTCGACACCCCTGGACTGTGTCGATCCTATTCACGAAGGTATTCGTTGCAAATCGGATGAAGATTGTCCGTTTGGTAAAGAAGGCAGCTGCAATACAGAAATTGAACTTTGCATGTGTACGTCGGATGATGATTGCAATACACAGTATGTAAAAAATAAGGATGGCGAATCTGTATTGGTTGCTCAGTATGTGTGTGCACCGCCTATTCATCCAGAAGTTGGTATGATGATCAATTCGGACAATTCTGATACGAGAAAGATGGTCAAACCGCGCGGCGCTCGCCCAGATGGATATGATGAGACCAGTGGATATAAAGTTTGCCGTGCAACGAGAAAAACGGTTGATATCGGTGTCTCGGATCTCATGATATTAAAAGATCGCCTCGATCGATGGGTCTCTTCACGCAATATCTGGAATCAACACGCCTATAATATTATTAATATTAATGATGATGGCTCCGTGCCGTCTTCGGCAGAATGGCTCGCTCGTTTCACTGAAAATATTTTGGTTGAACTCGGAGGAGGTACAAAAGAATCTCGCCGTAAATACAATAATTATCGACTCAATGAACAGGGAAAATACGGTGCAGGCATGGCACCTGATATTACTGGACGATTTATCGCCGGTTCCATTTGCGGTGTTAAAAAAGATAATGAAGGCAATCCGGTACTGGACGAAAAAGGCAAAGAAATTCATGTCATCAGTGGCAAACTCTGCAATCGCGGTACCAAACCGGTTGCACAGAATTTGCCGGCAACCTTCTTCTACTATGATGAAACGAAACCGGATCATCGTGGTGATAAGATATGTACATCCTACACCAATACCATCGTCGGTGTCGGCGAATGCGGTCAGGTTGGCTGCCAGATCTCTGCCGATGAACTCGAAGCACTCGCCGGTAAAAAAGTCCTGATGATCTCGAATCTCGATGAGTATGGCAATGCCAGTACCGTCGAATGCAATACCGAGAATAACACCGACTGGATCGAAATTGATAAATGTGAATCGGAAATCGTCATTATTAATTAGTATTGGGAACGCGCTATTCGGCCTAAGCGGCCGAATACGCTGCGCATTTCGCATCTTTTCGGCTTGCGCCGAATGCGATGCTTAAAACACGCCTATGGCTTTGTGCCATACGGCGTGTTTTTTTGCAGCCATTTCTGCGTGCATGTACACCCTGATTATGACCGCTCGTGAAGGGCAAATGCGATATTGATGGCGTGGTCGGAACAGCGTTCGAGATCGCTCGACATATTGGTATAGATGACGCCTGCAAGTGGCTCGCATTGCCTGTCGAAAAGCCTTGCAATATGGTTGGTGAGGCAGCGCTTTTCGAGGGCATCGACATCCTGCTCTAATTTTTCGGCCTCGCTGAGCTTGTCGAAAGCGTTGTTCTCAAAGATGTCGAGGCAGAAGTCGACCGCATGTGTGGCCGAATCCGTCAATTCTTTGAGCTCCTGAATGGCTTCTTCTGACAGGATCTGCTTTTGCGTCACGAGTTGTTCGGCATAATCCGCTAGATTCTGTGCGTGGTCACCAATGCGTTCGATGTCCGATACGGTAAAGGTCAACTGCGTAATTTTGTTCCGCTCGTGCCCGGTCATGTTGAATGTCCTGATTTTAACGAGCCTCTGTGTGATTGCCTGCGTCAGATAGTCGATAGTTTCTTCATTCTCTGCAACCTGTCTGCCAATATTTTGATCCTGTTTAAAAAAACACTCCGCAGCGAGTTTGAGATTTTGACTTGCAAGACGTCCCATACGCGTAATCTCGCGCTGAGCTTGCTCGAGGGCAAGTGCAGGGGGAATGTTGCCTTCCTGCATATAGACGATGGACCTGTCTTTTTGAGCCTGCGTTTCTTCCGGCCGGAGTGGGATGATCTTTTGCGTGAGTTTGACGAGGATCGGTGCAAATGGGAAAAAGGCGACTACGGCAATGATGGCAAATATCGTGTGTGCATTCGCCACCTGCCTTCCCACATTGCCTGGCGATAACGAAGCAATGAAATCGAGGAATCCCGGAATGAGCTGGATGAGCAGCACGATGAGGGTCGCACGGCAAAGATTGAATACGAGATTGAGACATGCAGTCCGTTTGCCATTGCGGTTCGTCGTCAGAGAGGCGAGTATGTTCGGTGTGACAGAGCCAATGGCGGCACCGATGATGAGATAGACGGCGAGTTCAAACTGGATGATTCCCTGAACGGCAAAGGTCTGTACGATGACCGTGGCAGAGGATGAACTCTGTAGCATCGCTGTAAAAAGCACACCAAATAGAATTGCCAGTGCCGGATTGTCAAGACTACTGATGAATTGTGTAAATTCTGCACTGCCTGCGAGTGGTTTGATGGCATTTTTGATGACCGAGAGACCAAAAAAAAGCATGCCAAATCCCACGATAATGGAACCGACATGCCTGACAATCGTCTTTTTGACGAAAAGATACAGGATCGCACCGGAAAATAAGATGAGCGGCGCATAAGAACCTATGTCGAACGCCGTAATCTGCGCAGTAATCGTGGTGCCGATGTTGGCCCCCATGATGACGCCGATCGCCTGTATGAGCGTCATGAGACCAGAGTTCACAAAACCGATGACCATCATGTCTGTTGCGGCAGAACACTGGGCCATAAATGTTACGAGAATACCGACAAAGACGGCAACAAATCGGTTGCTCGTCGCACGTTCAAGAATGGATTTGAGCTGATCGCCGGCTGCATTTTTTAAGCCGTTTGTCATAAAGGACATGCCGAACAGAAACAAACCAACGCCTCCAAGAAGCGTGAAGAAACTGAATAGACTCATTTTTTCCTTTACAATATAATTAAATATCTCCCCGCACCCCAACTTTTTGCCTATAAAATTTTGCTCAATGATGAAATAATAAATGTGTTTTTTTTATAAGCAAAAATACATTGATCGTAGGGAATCTTTCTTATATGAAAAATCTTTCCGCTCGTATCACTTCGGAACTATGCCATGAGTTTGATGGGTGATGTTTAAAAAGGAGTTCAATATGAAAAAGTCTTTTACATGGGGATTGTTCGTAGCTGCTGCCTGTTTGTATGGATGTGGCAATGAGGATGCCAGCGAAAAAGGAGGTGTTCAGTGTTTGGATGATCAAATTCTCGTCGATGGCGTGTGTCAGACAAAAACAGATACCGGCGATGAGAATCCATGCAATCCAGCCTGTAAAGAAGATGAAACATGTCAAAATGGCGAATGTAAACCTGCCGAAGGCGGTACTGAACAATGCTTGGATGATCAGATCTTGGTCAATGGTGTGTGCCAGGGTAGTGATACATCATCCGAACCGGATCCACAGGTAGAATGCAATCCTGCATGTGCCGATGATCTGATTTGCTACAATGGTCAATGTGTCGAAGATATCCTTTCTGAGCCTGAACCGGAACCGGAGCCTGAGCCGGAACCACCTGTGTCGTCATCTTTTGTGGTGACGCCCACAGATAATCTGGTGACTGTTACTGGGAAATCTGCAAATTTTAGCATCGCTCTGAACCGCGAGCCCCAAAAGGACGTCGTCATTCCTTTGACAAATGAGAATACCGAAGTGGGAACACTCTCTGTCGGACAGGTCGTTTTTACGCATGATAATTGGAAAAACATGCAGCAGGTTACCATTACAGGGACGGATGCCATTTTAGAAGCGAAAGACGTATCCTATAAAATTACGGTTGGACCTTCCCAAAGTGAGGATGCTGCGTTTAATGATTTGCCAGCTGTCGATCTCCATGTGACACATTATACAATTGGTGATGATGCTGAAAAACCGAAATCGTTGACGCTCGATAAGACAGAGGCCTCTTTGCTGCTCTACGGTGAGCCTGTGACGATTCAGGCATCGCTCGATAAAGACGCCAAGGATAAGGTCATTAATTGGGAAATCGAAAACACGACGGACGATGTCGAATGGCCGCATCTTGTCAATGCCAATTTCGATATGAATAAACATACCATTACGCTCAAGAGTAATGTCATATTAAATACAAGTGATACACAAAAATATCATTTGGATGCTGCCAGAACATTAAAAGTAACCGCCAAACACAGCAGCGGGCTGTCTGCATCGGCAACTGTCGAATTAAAACCCTATTTGCCTGCGCGTGGTTTTACACTCACCATGTTAAGACAGGATGTAAAGGATTTTATCACTCCGGGACATAAATTGAATAAATGTGCAGATGATGCCGCGGATAAATGCGTAAACGAAAAAACAAAACAGTATAATCATAAAGCTTACGATAAAGGTGAGATGGGATGTGGTTATTATAATGATCATACAGCACAGGTGCTGACCTCTGATATGTTCAAAGACTTTGTTGAACCGGCAATGTATAAGGATGCCAATGGTGAACTGCATGGAACGCGCGCCAGTGTTTTGGCTGCTGCGCGCTTTTTGGTAGTACAGTTTCCTAAAGATATTCCCTATGCCAGTATCAGTTTGTATAGTAATACCAATTTAAAAAACAAAGCAGGTGATTTGGCTGTATCGACGATTGCAAACTATACCTGGGCAAGCAGTTCCTACATGAATGATTTAAATCAAGTAAAAGTCTATGGCTTTAACCTGATGAATAAAGCCTACAGCAGCTATACATCCTTTACGGATAAAACTATGGTTCTGGGCGGGAAAGACATGGATTATGTCGTGCCCTGGGGGTGTCCCGTTGAGAGAAAGGATAAGCAGACTGTCACGGAAGAAGGGAAAGAAGTCGCCTATCCCTTTAATGGTTTGTGCTGTTCCGGATTTGTTAGCTGGTCTTTGAGCAATGGACGCATGGGGCTGGGCAATTGGCCGACACGCATCTTTGCTCAAAATGGGGATTGTCTGGATAGCAAAGATAATTATGTGAGAAATTTCCGATGCAGACAATTCTGGGGGGAAGAACAGAAAAAATCCGATTCTTACAAAGCAAACGCAAAAGGTTCGATCGCTAACCCCAATTCAAAACACGAGAATGCATTTGAAAAAATGAATATGCTGAAAGATGAAGATTTTGTAAAAGTGAGTGATCTGACAGAAAATAGTGATATCAAGGCTGGCGATTTACTTTGGGTAGGTCATTATTATTGTACACCCAGTACCGATAAAAATAATAAGAAAATATGTCTTTATGGAGAGAACTACTGTACAAAAGGAAATGGCCATGTCGCCATGATACTTGGAATTTCCAGACATAAAGATAAGACGATCAATAAAATATATGTCGCAGAAGCGGTCGGTTCAAGCGGTAATCACCTTTCTGCCTATACCGTGGATTCTTTGAAAAAAAGCGGCACCTGGAAATATCAGACACCTACGACGGGAAGCAATTGCCATAATTTCCATGATACCAGAGTCATCAAAATGGATCGTGTCTATAATTACGAACATACAAAAGATCCTGACAAGGTCAAGGAAGATTTGAATACCTACAAATATACAGATTTGTGGTTCTAGGTGTAATGGGGAATCCAAAAATAAAAACGCCCGCATATCGCAAAGCGATAGCGGGCGTAAGGCGAGCCGTAGCGACGCGCGATAAGCGCGAAGCAAGGCGCGCTGCAAACGATAATTACCCTACGGCAGTTATTGTATTATCAAAAGCAATAATATTATCTTTGGTAATCTTTTTGTAAGCGACTGAGAGCATGAGTTTGATGCGGTTGAGCTGGTTGACCTCGCTGGCTCCGGGATCGTAGTCGATGGGGACGATATTGGCTTCGGGATTGCGCTCGCGCAGCGCTTTGATCATTCCCTTGCCCGTGACGTGATTGGGCAGGCATGCAAAGGGCTGCAGACACAGGATATTGGGAACGCCGCTGTGAAGAAGCTCGATCATTTCTGCGGTCAGGAACCATCCTTCGCCATTGTTGTTGCCGATTTGAAGGATGGGCTTTGCCAGATTCATAAGTTCAAAGATAGACTTGGGCGCATCAAAACGTTTGCTGGCTTTGAGTGCTTCGACGGCAGGATGCTGATAATATTCGATGACTTTAACTATCATTTGCGAAATGATATGTGTTTTGAGGGATGCACCGAGGTTTTCGTACAGAAAACCCGAATCGCCGATAGCATAGAGGAAAAATCCCAACAGTTCGGGCACAACCGCTTCGGCACCTTCTGACTCGAGCAGTTCGACGAGATGATTGTTGGCCGCTGGATGGTATTTGACCAGAATTTCTCCGACGATGCCAACGCGCGGTTTGACCTTGTTGTTCAATGGCAGTGTATCAAAGTCGGCGACAATATCTGCGCAGAGCTTGCGGTATTGCGGATAGGTGATATGGGCGAGTCGGTTTGTACATTCTGTATTCCATTTTTCGTACATGCTGTTGGCAGAGCCGGGTGTGGCTTCGTAGGGGCGTGTACGATACAGGCACTTCATGAGCAGATCGCCGAGTACAAATGCCATGATGGCATGTTTGATGAGTGGCAGCGTGAATGAGAACCCGGGGTGTTTTTCAAATCCCTGGGCAGAAAGCGGCAAAACGGCCACCTGGGGATAACCGGCTTCGCGCAGTGCTTTTCGGATAAAGGCGACATAATTGGTGGCCCGGCAACCGCCGCCTGTTTGCGTAATGGCAACCGAGGTCGTTTGGGGATCATATTCGCCGGAAGTAAATGCGCGTACAATCTGGCCAGTCGTGACGATAGTCGGATAACAGGCGTCATTGTTGACGTATTTGAGGCCCTCTTCGACATCCTCGTGGCCTCTGTCGGGCAGAATGACGAAATTGTACCCGTTGATATTAAAGGCTTTTTCGAGCAGTCTGAAATGAATGGGGCTCATTTGAGGGGCAATAACTGTATGGGTTTTGCGCATTTGATTGGTAAATCTGGCCGGTTTGGGGCATGCATCGTAGGATGTACCGACAAAACCAAGGCGCTTTCTTTCATCGAGTGCTGCAATCAGTGAGCGGATTCGGATGCGTGCTGCACCGATGTTGCTGCCTTCGTCGATTTTCAGTGTAGTATAGATTTTCGATTTGGCATGTAAAATTTCCATGACCTGATCGGTCGTGACCGCATCGAGGCCACAGCCAAAGCTATTGAGCTGAATAAACTCGAAATTGGGCTGTTCTGTTACAAAACGCGCTGCACAGTACAGTCTCGAATGGTATGCCCACTGGTCGATGACTCGCAGGCGATCGCCTGTGTTTCCGCGGTGTGCCACCGAATCTTCTGTCAGCACGGCAATCCCATAACCGGCAATCATTTCGGGGATACCGTGGTTGATTTCCTTGTCGATGTGATAGGGTCTTCCGCCGAGGACAACGCCGCGCGAGTGATGTTTTTGTATATATTCGAGCGCTTCATCTCCGGCTTTGCGTATGTCTGCTTTATATCGATCGCGCTCTTCGAATGCGGCTATGGTTGCACGCTTTACTTCATCGACGGTTACATTCGATATTTTATGAAATTCTTCATAGAGGCGGCACCATAGATGTTTGCGATCATTGAGATTGAAGAATGGGTTTAAAAAGGGAATTCCAATGAGTGCTTCGGTATTATTCTTGATGACTTCCGGATAGGATGTCACTATCGGGCAATTGTAGTGATTATTGGCCGATTCGACTTCTTTTTGTTCATACGAAATGCATGGATAAAAGATATAATCCGGTTCCTTTTGTATGAGCCATGCGATGTGCCCGTGTACAAGTTTCGCTGGGTAGCAGGCCGATTCGGAGGGAATGGATTCAATTCCCATTTCATATATTTTTTTGGATGAATTGGGCGAAAGCAGTACAGAGAAACCGAGTTTTGTCAGGAAAGTATGCCAGAATGGATAGTTTTCATATATATTCAGAACGCGGGGAATACCGATGACGCCCCTTGGTGCTTGTGAAGCCGGAATCGATTTATAATTAAATGTTCTTTCGGCTTTGTATTGATATAAATTTGGGACGTCCGATTTGGTCGTTTTTCCTGTAGGTCGTTCGCAGCGATTGCCCGTCATGAACCGCGTGCCATCGTTGAATTGGTTGATGGTGAGCAGACAGTTGTTTTGACATCCGCCGCATCTGCGCATCGAAATGTTAAAGTTAAAATCGTCGAGTTGGTTTCCGAAGCGTATGGAGCTTTGCGTCTTTTGGGCAGGGCAGCGCGTTTGTGCGATGATGGCGCAGCCATAGGCACCCATCAGGCCGGCAATATCCGGACGGACTGCAGTCGAACCCGAAATGCGTTCAAAGGCCCGGAGGACAGCATCATTGTGGAATGTACCGCCCTGGACGATGATTTTGGTACCAATCGAAGAGGTATTGCGCAGTTTGATGACTTTATACAGGGCATTTTTTATGACTGAATAGCTCAGCCCTGCTGAAATATCGCCGACAGAGGCTCCTTCTTTTTGAGCCTGTTTGACGCGGGAATTCATAAAGACAGTACACCGCGTGCCGAGATCGATGGGCGATGGGGCATAGAGGGCTTCATTTGCAAAAGTCTGAGGTGTGAAGCCTAATCCGCGGGCAAAGGTCTCGATAAATGAACCACATCCCGAAGAACAGGCTTCGTTGAGCATGATGCTTTCGATCACGCCATCTTTAAGCATCATGCATTTCATATCCTGGCCGCCAATATCGAGAATGAATTCGACACCCGGCAAAAACTCATTGGCAGCCCGGTAGTGTGCAATTGTTTCGATTTCACCTTCATCGACATTGAGGGCTTTTTGAATGAGTCCTTCTCCATAGCCGGTGACACATGCATTGGCTATCGTGGCACCAGCTGGGAGTTTTTGTTCGATTTCTCTGAGGATTTCTATTGTTTTTTCGAGGGGTTTGCCTTCATTGCTGCCGTAGTAGTCAAAGAGAATCTCGCGATTTTCGCCCATCAGGACGGCTTTGGTCGTCGTCGAACCGGCATCAATGCCCAAAAATGTTCTCCCCCGATAATGCGCGAGATCTCCGCGCGGGGCTTTTTGATCATGATTTTGAACAAAGGTGAGGTAGTCGTTTTCATCCTTGAACAACGGTTCGAGGCGGAGTACCTCGCTTGTATTCGTATCACCATATTTTTCCATGCGATCGAGCAGATCTGAAAAACTGATGGCGTTGCATTCCCGGGCGAGTCGCGATGCACCAATCGCAACAAAGAGATTGGCATTGTCGGGGATGAGGGTGTTTTCTGGTGTGAGGTTCAGTGTTTCGATAAATCGTTCCCTTAGGGAAGACAGGAAATGAAGCGGTCCTCCCAGGAAAGCGACTTTGCCGCGAATCGGGTGGCCGCAGGCGAGGACGCTGACGGTCTGATTGACGACTGCCTGAAAAATGCTGGCTGCAATGTCTTCGTGACGCGCTCCTTCATTGATCAGGGGCTGAATATCGGTTTTTGCGAAAACACCGCACCTGGCTGCGATGGGGTAAATGAGTTTGTGTCCTTTGGCGAGTTCGTTGAGCCCCATGGGATCGGTATCGAGGAGCATTGCCATTTGATCGATGAATGCCCCGGTACCGCCGGCACATGTGCCGTTCATGCGTTGGTCGAGCGTTGCGCCGAAGAATGTAATTTTGGCATCTTCGCCTCCCAATTCGATGGCGACATCTGTATCAGGAAGGAGTGATTCAACAGCCCTGCTTGAGGCAATGACCTCCTGGCAGAAATCGAGCTTCAGTCGCTGTGCAACGCCAATACCGGCACTGCCGGTGACCTGGATACACAAGTCGGGCATCTTGAGATCGGCACCGATTTCCCTGAGGATGGTGAATACTGCATGGCGAATATCGGAATAGTGTCTGCGGTAAGTCGAATAGAGAATGCGATGAGAGTCATCTTCTACGACCGATTTGACTGTTGTCGAACCAATATCAAAACCACAATAGAGCGTTGAATTCATGATGAGAGCTGAGATCCGGAAAACGGGAAATACGGATGATTGTTGTATTTCCAGATAGAGTACGACAAGTAACGATGTAGTTACGTCTACTACATCGTATGTGCTAACGGTTTTCGCGGTCAAATTATTCAAAATTGAATTTTATGGGGTGTCATCGTTCGAAAAAGGAGGCATGCCGTATCACGTAGTGATAGGCATGCCAGGCGCGTGTATGGTCCATGTGACTCGAAGAGTGACATGGGCCATAATGCGCCGAAAAGAGAATAACCGTTTTAAAAAGGAATTTGTTTTTGCTATAAGAGTGACGAGAGTTTTGTCTTTAAAAACAGAACTTTTGACGAAAAAGGAGAAATCAATGCAAAGACGCATGTTATATTATATCGCAGTGGCATCGATGGCATGCCTGGCCTATGGCTGTGGCGATAGCGCCACACTGAATGTGAATTCACAGTGTTCGACGGATGATGATTGCAAATCGAAGGGCGATGGCTATGTCTGTGAGAATAGTTTTTGTCATTGCCAATCGGATGCGTGCAAGAAGTCGAATCCTCAAGATCCGGAGGATCCATCAAAAGATCCAGTCGGGCCAGTGGATCCTCACGAAGATCCAGTGGATCCTCACGAAACGCTTGATCCGTCAGAAGCTGATAAGGATGGTGATACCGTACCGGATATTTATGATACCTGCGACGTGGATACCGATGGCGATGGCAAGGTCGATTGCGAGGATGAGGACAGCGATGGCGATACGATTCCAGATTCGGTAGAAGGTCGATTGGATGGTGGTGCGCCTCCAAACAATGATTATGACAATATATACGATTTCCAGGATATCGACAGTGACAATAATGGCATTCTCGATTCGATAGAGGTAGGTCCTGATCCCATGAATCCCGTCGACACCGATGGCGATACCGTTCCTGACTTTCAGGATATGGATAACGATGGTAATTACATTTATGATGAGGAAGAAATTGCCGGAATTATCGTGGATGATCATCCGGGGAAACGCTGTGGGAATGACTGGTGTCCGGCGGGAACACCGGATAATCCGTGGGATACAGACAATGACGGGATTCCCGATTACAACGATCCGGATAATGATGGTGACGGTATCCCCGACAACATAGAAACCACCCTGGATTCGAATAATGATGGCGAGCTGGATATCTATTCACTGGATAGCAATGGGGATGGTGTGCCTGACAGTGCCGGCATCAATCCGGATGGAACACTGATCAGTTATACGAATCCTGAAACGGGGGAAATGGTTTACTGTTATCAGACCAGGGACTGCGATGGCGATGCACTATCGGATTCACTCGAGTTGAGCTGCGACGGTGTATCGACTGCGCTGAATCCCGATTTCGATAAGGACGGCTATCTCGACGGTGCAGAGTATGCGGCTGCACAATATGCCATCGCACATGGGTTGTTGAATGGTGGTAAGATTAGTTCCCCCGAAGAGCTCGTGTGCAATCCTGCTCTTGGTGTGAAGGATGTATTCGAGTTTTATTTCGAACTGCCCTATGGCGGTGAAAAGCAGGATGATGACTTGCCATTCTATCCAGAGGTCAAGCAGCTCGATCTCGTTTTCAATGTCGATACGACAGGATCGATGGGTGGCTCAATTAATAATGTAAAAGCTAACATTAGCAAAGTTATTTCGAGCATTAGGGGGATGGTCAAGGACAGCGGCTTTGCATTGACCAATTTTGATGATTTTCCCGTAGGTAGTTACGGAAGTTGGATGGATTTGCCCTTTAGGGTACTTGGCAATATTTCGACAGATGCTGCAACGGTGACGGGTTATACAATGAATAGCCTTTTTACGACGCGCAGTGGTGCAGATGGCGCAGAGAGTGGGGCTGAATCCTTGTATCAGATTGCGACCGGTGAAGGGGTATCCTGGAGTGGTGGCAGTGTACCTCCCCATCCCGGATCCGGTGACAGGTGGGGGGCTGTAGATTTCCGCAAAGGGGCACTCCCCATCGTCATTCATACCACGGATGTTTATTCGCACGATCAGGCTGATGCCACCTATTTGCCGGGTTTCCCCTCGTTCGAAACGTACAACCCAAGTTATGTTACCAATCCCCACTATACCGGTCAATTGGTGCCTGTTTTGAAGTCGAAAGGTGTTCGTGTCATTACTCTGGATGTCGGCGGTGGTGCGGGCGACATGTATAATCAAATGACTGTCTGGGCGAGAGAATCGAATGCCATTGTGCCCGCTTGCGCCTTTGAAGAAAAATGCGGTTTAAATGTCTGCTGTTTGGGCAACAGTACGGTGCCTTCACAGACGATTAACGGGCGCGAACATCAGTGCATCCTGACATATAAGGCGTCTCACTCGGATGTTTCTGATACAATCGTCAATGGCGTCGATGCTCTGGTCAAATATGGTACTTATGATGTCGCCACGAGGGTTCGCGGCGAACCAATTCCGGGTGCCTCGGTGGATACTTCATGCTTCCTCAAACAGGTTGTGGCTACCTCGTACATCGCGCCTCCCAATGAACCGGAACATTCGTGCAATCCCGTTGCAATCCCGACGGCTGTGAATGGTTCGAGTTACAATAATGGGTTTACCAATTTCGCACCCGGAACTTCGTCCGTCGATAAAAAAGGCGCCGAGCTGCATTTTACTGTCTATGCTCAGAATGATAACTGCATTGAGTCGTCCAGTGAAGCTCAGGTCTTTACAGCCTACATCGAAGTTTATGATCCCACGACGGGATTGTCCTTTGGTGAGCGCAAAGTCTCCATCATTGTTCCTCCGGGCGGCGGGCCTCAGATCAATTAAGGATTGAACTTTTCCGTTCGTCTCGGGTATAGTGAATACAAACGCGGAAAATGGGTTTCCGCATCAAATATGGCTATGTTTTACGAGTTGGGAGATATTGTTCGTAGGTCTTTCCATTTGGGTTTGGAGCCTGGATAAGGCTATGGTCGCTCAAAACTCTGAACCCAAAAGTCAAATCTAATCCTGTCTCCTTTGATATAAAACATATCTGCGCCGGTTATACATAGCCTGATTTCATTGCTTTGGAGGAATGATGATTACACTGCATACCCTGTTTCTGGATGTTTTGTCACAACAAGACGTACTCGCTTTTATCGGTGGAGTTAAGCCAATTCTGAATGCTGCTTATCCAAATGATCTGCCGGTTGTGATAAAGCAATTCCTCAGTACTGCTGATTCCTATATTGCCGTGCAGCAGTCGCAGGCCGTTAAAATTACCGCTGCCGAATTCGAAGCTTGCGATCATCTTGCCGATGATGAATGGCGTTCACTCGATTATCAAATCAAATCAAGCGCCTGTCAGCATTTTAATGCTGAACAGCGCGAAGCTGCAATTGCCATCCAGAAAGTCTTTTCAAAATATAAAGATCCTACGGATATGCGTTATGTCAAAGAATATGAAGTCCTCGACAAGCTGTTGACTGAACTCGAACAATTCCCGGCTCAGACGCTCAAAAATGCAAAAGTCGATGCCAATGTGATTGCACTCCGCAAACGCGTAGAAGACTTCAGAATGCTCTATACCAACAGAATTAAACCGGAAACTGAAGAAGAAATCGGTCTTGCACGCGATGTTCGGATTAGCCTGAATAAATGGTGGGAGGCAGTTTATGCACAGATGTATGCAGATCTATTTGCAAATGAAAAAAATCCCGCTTTTGTCGATGCCGCAGAAAAACTCAATATGCTCATTGAGTCTATTATTGAGGGGATGAAAGGTTAATTGGCTGGGCTTTTGCCTGCGGCAATACGCCTCAGCCTTCGCCGCTATGCTGTGCATACGCGGCGATTTTTTATTTTGGAGGAATGTTTACTCAAAAGGGAAAGGGTTTTATCAATTATCAATTATCAATTCATACAATATCAATATGTTCGACATTTTCGGGTGGTACTTTCATAAAAGATTGGCCGATAGAAGAAAACTGAACCGGGTCATCGGTGACCAGATAACAGGCATCACCTGGCAGCTGGGAATCTGAAAGCAAATGGGTTTTCTGAAGTTCTTTGGCGAGCGATATTGCTGTTGCCTGGGCACAATCGCAGAGTTCGACGGATTTGTTCATTTCAGCGAGTTCTTTGGAAATGATGGCCTTCAGGATGGGGTAGTGTGTACATCCAAGAATGAGTGTATCCATTTGATCTTCGTGCAGCTCGACATCTTTGAGCAGATCTTCGAG
This sequence comes from Myxococcales bacterium UBA4248, assembly GCA_002395385.1. Taxonomy (GTDB): domain Bacteria; phylum Myxococcota_A; class Bradymonadia; order UBA4248; family UBA4248; genus UBA4248. The sequence goes on along the minus strand of DGWW01000356.1, from coordinate 3,529 downwards.
ATATTTGTGAACCACGAGTTTGGCAACATCAGAATTGGCCCATCCTTCTTCGACGATCGGGACGAACAGTGGACATGGCATACCGTAAACTTTAACTTCTTTTTTAATGGACTGAATGGCATGCACATAAGCCTGGCTATGGATGGTCGCCCTTGTTCCGATAATGCCGACACATTGATTGGTTGAAAGCTGAACTGCTCTTTGGGCGGCAGGTTCAATCACCCCAAATACTGGAATATCGAGCATTTGGGTAAGTGCATCGAGGGCATACGCGCTTGCGGTATTGCAGGCAATGACGATGGCTTTGACATCTCTGGCGACAAGCTGATGCACACATGATGTCGCATACCGGATGATCGTCTGTTTTGTTCGGTTGCCATAGGGGACGCGGGCTGTATCGCCGAGAAAAATGTAATCTTCGTTAGGCAGAACCTGGCGGATTGCATCCAATACGGTCAAGCCGCCTACACCACTGTCAAAAACACCAATCGCTTTATGATTCATTTGATTTCATCCGTGAATGAGAAGGCATGAAGAAAAACTTCATTGCAAACATCCTATGCTCATCTTATCTCAATCCAATTATTTCTCAACTCTTAACTCGCTCATTTGGTCTGCTTGTGATAGTTTTAGCTAGGGGAATGTATTGCCTAAACGGAAGAGGACAGTTTTTTATGAGCTTTATCAATGATATCAGGACTGCTGCAGAGAATGCCGCGCGAGATGGTTTGGGAAAATTGGGGATCAGTGTGTCTCAGAAGGCTAGAATTCCCGATGATGAAGACACTTATTCGCCGGATATTATCGATCTGTATAAAAAAAACAGCTCGCGTGAAGTTGAACCAGCTGCATTTGTTGTTCCCGAGGATATGCGCAATGAACTTAGAGATGAAGCTGGTATGTTGAGCTATCAGAATGCGATTTGTATGAAGACGGTCGAATCATGGTTTTTGGATCGCAAGAGTGTAATTGCTAATCCTTGTGCCCACCTGTCTTCATTGGACGAAGCGAGAGCTGAGTTAATAGAGATATTAAAAGATCAGGGGATCGTATTTATGCCGGGAAAAACACCTGATGCCTGGCTACATGCAATATGTGAAATTGGCGAACATCAGGGGCGAATTTGTTATAATTTATTTGTTCAGGCAGGAAAACAGGTGAATGCCGATAATTTCGAGGATTGGTGCCGTCAAATGAATGAAAAGATATCGAGATTTAATTTTGAAATTGTACCTTTGAAAGGAGGAATGATTGGATTGAAATAATGAGCACACAGACGCCGTAGGAATATTAGGCGGAAGCAGCAGTTGGCGATGTATTGGGCACTTTGTCGGTACGGGTTTTCAGATGCTACAAATCATCAACAAGCAATACCTGAATCTCATCAACCTGACGCAATTGTTTGTCATTCGTCAGAAACACGTCGCAACCGCTAATTATCGCACTTGCAAGCTGGAGCGCATCCATCGCTTTAATGCCGGAATATTTCGCACGGATTTGGGCGGCGCGTTTAGCTACATCAATCGTCAACGATGAAATTGTAATTTTGGCATCGAAAATGAAAGCTTCAAAGTCCTTAATTTTTCGTAGCGCATTCTGGCGATATGGAACGACACAGTACTCTGCAAACGTCAGCGGCGACGTGACAAGCGAAACGTTTGACGCAAAATACCTTGAAACCAAGTCTCTGACACGGGATGAATACTGTGCGTTATCTTCCAAAATGTAAATGAACGGTGCCGTGTCAATAAAAATTTAAAACCTATCATCACGTCTTATCCCGTTGACAAATTCTTGAGCGTCTTCATTCCAGACATGCGTTGCCTTATCATATTTCGAAAAATCAAGCGGTACTCTCTGCTCTTTCGCACGGTTTTCCAGCAAAATCTGGATAAACTTGCACGCGGTGTTCAAATCCTCTGCGCTCAATCTCTCCAACAGCCCCTGCACCGTCTGTACCGTAACATCCATAGCATAACTCACCGAAAACAGCATACCGACGTAGCATGCTTGTATGAAATTTAGCATTTCTGGAATCTACAAGCAAACGTCTATGATGGCGCTCGCTATCTGCGATACGCGGCGTCGTATGATGATATCATTTATCAGAAACCTAACAAAATGATTTTCCTGCTTTTATAAAATCAAGCAAATTCGCGTGAATGATACCGTTCCGGTGTTGAAGCAGGAAGTCTGTTGTCAATACATACTTGGGATAATTATCGCGAATGCTCTCCAAAGAACGGAATTCACGATCTTCGGTTTCTTTACTTTGAAAAATGGTATAGGCGACCTGAATATAGGCATAATCCATAGATGTACCGCGAACAATAAAATCACATTCCAGTTTACCGATCCTCCCTATACTAATTTGATTGTCATGCGATTTGGCATAGATATAGACGATATTTTCAAGTACAGGTCCATAATTGATGCGATTATCCGTGTTATCTGCATAGAAAAATCCAAGATCTGAAAGATAATACTTCTTTTCATTTTTCAGTGATTTCTTCGATTTGATATCAAATCGAGGACATTCATATAGAATTTTAGCATTGACGAGAATTTGGACATAACGCGTCGCGGTTTCTCGTGTAATAGAAATTCCCTGAGAACGTAAAACATTGCAAATATTGGAGATATTTGTTGTTGCACCGAAATTGGCAATCAAATATTTCCTGACGATTTCAAAAGTTTCACGGTCGCGGATTTTCATTCTGTGACGGATGTCTTTTTCAAAGATTTCATACACGATGCTTTGAACATAGCGTTGTTTTTCTGATAGTTCATGATATTGCAGCGTTTTGGGGAATCCCCCCGATAAAATATATTGATTGAGTTCTGCAAGAGGATTCGGATCAATCGATATACCATAGAACGCCTTCATCTTTTCGTATTCTTCAAAGCTCAATGGGAACATCTCAAATTCGATATATCGTCCTGTGAGTTTTGTCACGAGCTCCCCACTTAGCAGATACGAATTCGATCCCGTGATAAAAATCGACCATCCACCATCCGTCCTGAATCCATTGATGACGGGCTCAAAATCGCGAACATTCTGAATCTCATCGATAAACAGGTATTGGTGCTCGGCATGCGTATCATGCGCATCAATGAGTGCTTCGAGTGCATCGGCTGTTGTCACGCGGCGATATTGGCGTTCATCCAAATCCAAATAGACAATTTGCTCCGGCTTTACGCCTCCTGCTGTCAATTCATTCGCTATGGTCTGCATCAGGCTTGATTTGCCACATCGCCGAACCCCCGTGATAACCTTGATAATCTCTTCATCGTGATAAAAACTGCGTATCTTATTAAGATAAAGCTCTCTCGGAAACAGTTCCATACGTCACCTCCAAACTGCGAGCATCCGAAAAGAATGCACCTGAAGAATATGCGTTAAGCCGTCATTTTTTACAAGTCTTTTAAAAATTGTCGGCTTAAATGCCATTTTAATTTTGCTTCTCCTTGGCGCGTGTCACGACACGCGCCTACAGCTCGCTGGCGGCCTATGCGCTGCGCGCATACG
>DGWW01000078.1 GCA_002395385.1 Myxococcales bacterium UBA4248 | reverse complement strand
GCCCGAACAGCTCATGGGCAAACCCGTGCCGGCAAGCGATATTTATGCGCTCGGCGCTGTTGCCGTCGAACTCTTTTCGGGCAAGTCACCGGCCAATCTGCCTTCGAAAGATTTCAGGCTCATCTTTGAGCCTGAAATGGAACTATATTCCCCCGCATTGCACACGACGCTTCGTAAAATGCTCGAACCCAATGTCGAAGCGCGGTTGTCCGATACAGAAGATCTCATTAAGACTTTTTCGCAGTTTCAGAATGAAAATTATGTGCTTCAAACGGTCGATGACCATCAAATCGATAAAACCCGGGCATACAACGAAAGGCTTCAGGCTGTCGAATCGATCGGTGACAACGGCAATATGGATATTTGGCAGCAACTCCCGGATGTGACACCGAGAAATATACCGCAACAGATTGTCGATTATTTGGGGATTTGTACAGATACTGCAGAAATCGGGAAATTCTGGAAGAATGAAAATGTATCAGTAGACAAGAATCGTTCAGATGCCGGCTGCTTATTTGTTTTTGGGGTGATTGGTGCGATCACAGGTCTAATCCTATTCGGCCCCAAGTTGACAGGATTAACGTTGGATAGAGGGGGGGCTTCTGAACTTATCGGTCTTATATCTTTTGTGTCGTTTGGATTATTTGTCATGATTGCGTTTTTTATTAAATCAGGGTTCAACAAAATTAAGGAAGAGCAAAATGCGAATGATACTCAAGCTCAAATGAACTCAGAACCAGGACAGACTCCGGATGAACAACAGAGTATTGGTAAAAAATCGAAGGTTGATATACAGTCTATCTATCAACTCATAGAAAATGGCCGAAAGACTGTGGCAACGATTGTATCTATTACGTATATGCCGCTTCCCTCCAACAAGGTCATGAGAAGAGTGTCGGGGCCGGATAGAAGTGATCTATTTATTTGTATGGATGTACCTTCGTTTGTGGTTCGATATAAATTCAATCCTCCGGATGATGCCAGAAAATCGGATTTGGTTCATGAGTTTACGGCACATACAGATCCTGAAACGCACTATCAGGTTGGCGATCCATTGCCGATACTTTATCAAATCGAGCGAGATTTCTTTAAAGAAACTGTATCCAGCATGCCGTTTCCATTTCCCCTTTGCGATACGACATCCGATCAAATATACGATGAATCCTCGGTGCCTAAGAAAAAAATCAATGTAAATATGGATGCGTTCTTGCCGAGGCTTAATACAAATTGCACTGATTATCATCAATATATTAAATATATGATCGAAGCGATTGATTCCGATGATCAGAGGCAGTTGATGAAAGAAATTGAAAATGCATGGCATATCGAAGAACCCACCTGTCTGACTTTTTTTCTTGAACTCTCAAAACAATTGCTCGATTCAACACAATCGCTTGAATTCTCAAGTGTATGGTGTCACGAAGTTGTGATTTCTACCCTTGTAAAATCCATGGGATGCAGTTCGGAAAAAACGCGTCAGGTGGTGGATGAATTCCTGGTTTGGTATTTTGAGTATAAACATCCGACGACTGAAGATATTGAAGCGATTTTTAACTCAGAATTCACTTTGTTTTCAACCGAATTGACCAACGCTGTCGTAGAACTCTATTTTAAAGAAAATGCTTCCAATGATATAAAAAACATTTGTCGCAAAAAAATTAAAATACCACTCGAACAGATGAGCACATTCTTTAAGAATGAAAAATATGCAGAGCTCATTCCCGCGATGTTTGCCGGTTGGAATGGTTTTCTCTCCGATCATAATGTTCAAAAAAAATATCTCGAATGTGTCAAAGAATATTTTACATCGACACATTATTCCGACAAAATGAATTGCGCGGTATTTGATGCAATCTGGCAGGGGTTGGATAAGTTGTCTGTCATTCCGAAGCCCTTTATTAAGTTCTTTACGACACTATTTGCGCAGTCGGAGGGAAAGCTCACATTTCATATTCGGGATAAATTGAGCAAATTACCAAAAAATAGAATGAGGCACTGAGCATCCACTTTCGCTAAACAGAGCCTCTGTTTTGGAGTTTAGGTCGTTCCTAAAGATTTTCGAGTGCTTCAAAATCGATGTCTGGTGGAAACTCGGCATTTGTTGGTACTGTCGAGCTGCCGTGAATATCTATTCTTACGTACCCCGGCCCTTATGCTCTTTCTGAAGCTTAGAGGTTGAACTATTTCAAGGCATGAGGCATGAGGCATGAGGCGTGAGTGGCTCAGACACAAAGCAATGGCTGGTTTTTAGAAATCCTATTATTCCTAAGGGTTTCTACTGCCTACTGCCTACTGCCTGACGCCTTGATATTGTAGTGACTTAGGAAATAAGCTCAGCTCCCCCGGCTGAGTAGTAACGCCTGGTAGTAACGTTGGCGGTTCATCGGCGGCTTACCATTGGATATTGCCGTCTTCGTCGAGCATTGAGGTGTCGAAGAGGGGGATGGTGATGGTGTTACCATTTATTTTTATTTTTCTGCAATTAAAACCAGTAATGTTTACTTGTTTACATGTGTTAGCTTGAATACGATATAATTCATTACCAAAATTAACATCTTGACCACAGGCATAAGAATTACTATTGTTAAATTTATAATCACTATAAAACCTGACTGCTTTAAATAAGTCTTTATTATCTTCACAGTTTTTGTATTTTAGTAAAGCATACCATTTAGTACGACTATTGTCTTTTGTACGTTGTGAATAAGAAACTGCACTTGTAATTTCAATTTTCTTTATGCATTTATTTTTGTCATCAGTACATACATATCCAATGAGACCACCTGGTTCCATTATGTTTGAACTTATACTTAGTGTTTCGACCACATTTTGAATTTTCTCTATCTTGGTGCTTTCTGTATTCTTTGAAATAAAACCTATGAGCCCTCCAGCATATTGATTAGCCTTTATTTCTTTTGAAAAAGATGAAGTGCTTTTGATGGTAGAAGATATTTTAGTTTCTTGACCATTATAATTGATTCCTATTATGCCAATAAGTCCACCTGCATAATTTTTCTCAGAAACGATTGAATTCGAAATGACTTTTATATTTTCCAATTTAAGATCGGTTTTGTCTGAAGTCGTATGAATTCTACCTAATAGGCCTCCTGTACATGATCCGCTCGTGTCATATTTATCTATGATCTTTGCTTTAATGTTATTTGTATGAATGTCTGTGTTTGTGATGCTTGTGTTGACATGATCTATATATCCAATAAGACCACCAACATTTTTTGCAGCAGAAATTGTTTCGCTAACTCTAACCTTAACATTATTGGCGTTAAATTTTCCTTTGTGAATATAACCAATTAAACCACCTGCACAATCGTATTTTGCTGAAATGCTTTTAAGATTGATATCTGTGTCATGAATTGTAATATCGTTATTTGAATTATTCTTGCCACAATAACCCAAAACTGCACCAGCATTTCTTTCTGCATTTGAGATGGTCAATCCATTAATTGTGTTTTTAGAAGCATCATCGCCATCAACTTTGAATTCAAAATTTGAGGAAATATCGCCAATCATACCTCCTACATTTGCGGCAAGCCCACTATTGATAGTTAAATCGCTAATACTTGAATTTATGATAGTGAGCTTTCCTTCTGGGGCACTGCCAATGATTCCGCCAATAGATTTGTTATTTTTTGAATCATTATCTTCGCTAGAGCGATTCGGTTGAAGATTGATATTCACTTTATTTAACGTAATATGGTTTAGGTCGCTGTCTCCTGTGACCACACCAAACAAACCTCCTACCTCAGTAATGATTTGATCGTCATTGTGGGTGAGTTCCCCGGTCAATAGTATGTCCTTGACGATCACATTTTCGGCTTCGTTTGCCAATACACCATGAGCACCATTCTGTGACACTTTCAAGTTGATTTGAAGATCAAAACCTTTGAAATAGATCGATTGAATGGGGGCTTCATCTTTGTTAGTGCTTTTAAACAATGGCTTCGACAATTCATCAGCACTGAGCTTAGCTTCTTTAACCTCCTCAGCACCGAGTTTAGCTTCTTTCACACCAACGACCTTTGCATTTGGGGGCAGTGGTATCGAGTCTGTTAAAGTATCCAAGTGAATTTCGCCGCAAAAGACGAGGCACGATTTTTTTTCGTTGTCGTGCCAATTGTTCAATTGTGAGAGATTGGTCGAACTGCTGATGATAAAGGTCTTGCTCGCATCATCGCAACCTAAATTGGCTTCAGCTAATTCTCCCTTGATTTTATCGTAGCTGCAAGAATCTGATGGCGGGGCAGGGGTGTATATGCAACCTCCGCTTTGGGTATCGCAAATCATGCCCGGATCACAGGGTTCGTTCTTTACATTTTGGGGATTACAGATTTGGATTTGTTTTTGTGTTTTATCTTGGGTGCATCCGAGGAATTTGCCTTCATTGCAATCGCTCGGTTCCGGAGGCACGCACGCATTGTTTTGGCAGACTTTGCCATCTTCGCATTTTTCATTCACCCACTTGTTTTCAACGCATTTACGGTAGTTGAATTTGTCTGTACATAGAAAAACACTACCTTCGCAGCTGGTAGGTTGAGGTATGCACGCATTGTTTTGGCAGACTTTGCCATTTTCGCAGTTTCCCTCAGCCCATTTTTCTTCAACGCATGTACGGTAGCTGAATTCACCAGTACATTCAAACGCATCTGCCTGGCATTCCTCTGTGACCTCTGGGCCGATGCATTGATTATTTTGACAGATTTTGCCGCTGTCGCATTCTTTGAACACCCAGTCTTTGTTCTCGCATACGCGATAGGATGCGGCTGAATCGTCTATACATTCGAAGTCGTTGTCTTTGCAGTCATCGACGCATTTGTCCTGATTTTCGTCGCAAAGCTTGTTTTCCTCACAAACCTCGAAATCGCTCCAGCGATTTTCACGGCATTTGAGATACCCTTTTTTATCACTTGTGCATCGGATGTCGCCGTCTTGGCATTCCCCATCAGAAAACTGGTCGTCAGAAAACTGACATCCACCCTCGCCACAGTCGACGTTGACGGCTTCGTCACAGGCACACACCGAAAGACCTATCGCTACCATTGCAAGCCAGTGTTTTCGCATATCATCTCCTATTCATTGGACGAATTTTTTTTGAGGGGATGTCCTGACGACATCGAATATTGCGGTTTATCATTATAAGTGAGCGATGTGCGGATTTCCAGAAAATGTGTCGTCGCCAACTGGCGATGGCTTCGAAATGCCAAAAATGTGTCGTCGTAGACGTACGACGCGTCCAAAATGTCAAAAAAGTGTCGTCGTAGACGTACGACGCGTCCAAAATGCCAAAAATGCGTCATCGTAGACGTACGACGCGTCCAAAATGCCAAAAATGCGTCATCGTAGACGTACGACGCGTCCAAAATGCCAAAAATGCGTCGTCGTAGACGTACGACGCGTC
>DGWW01000256.1 GCA_002395385.1 Myxococcales bacterium UBA4248 | reverse complement strand
CGTTTGTTAAAACATACAAGGCTGCCGGCTGAGTCGTAGCAGCCCCCTCCTAATATGTGTCCCAAGCCATAGTCATTCGCATGCAAATCCTGTATACAATTTGATGCCTTTAGTGATAACTGTAGTTCAGCTGTGTCCTCTCCGGCATCCGACAGATCAACTTCGAATCATAGTCAGAAAACCACCTCATAGGAGAATAGACAATGAATGAACGCAGATGTTTGCGTGTTAAACCCCAAGTTTGCAGGACTGCTGATAGGAGTGACTATGGTTTAATGTCTGGAATTTGTCCGACAATAAACCGCACACTCTTATACATGCTTGCATTGGGGTTCATGGCTACTTTGGTGATATCATGTGATTCAGAGGCTGTGAATATGGATGGTGTACAAACATGCACAGATGATAGCTGCAAACCCAAAGATAGCAATCACAATCACATGCTTGATAGCTATGAAACATCTGAGCACCAGGGGGAATCATGCAGATATCATGTGGACTGCGATTCGCGCGAGGGGGCGGGCGACGGCTTCTGCGACAGTTTCCTCGACTACACATGCTCCACACGTTGTGCATCTGACAATGAATGTACCGACAATGACACCGACGAATTTCATTACATCTGCCGTTCCGACGGCCGCTGTGCACCGGATGAATTTGTCACGGTCTGGGAAATACCCGCAAATGATAAAAAACTCATCCTCCCGACGCGTTTTGCTCAAAAGTGCGATTTTACAATCGATTGGGGAGATGGAACACATGATAGTTTAAAATGCGACAAACCATGTTCAGATGTAACAATTGACTATACTAATGGTGGGTGCGATGCGTCATGCTCAGATTTATCACACGACTATAGTAAGGGAGGCGTCTATACGGTTAGAATAAAGGGCACATATAACGGTTTTGGTTGGTCACTTTTTTCTGGCATAGGTGAAATATATGATATGTCTTATGCGGATTACATCAAAAAACTCAGAGAGGTGAAAGCGTTCGGTCCTGTCCAGCTTGGAGCATCTGCTTTTAGATACAGTAATAATCTTAATAAATTATCTGATATTGATATTCCAGATGGTTCTCAGCTAGTTTTAGTATCAGCATTTGCGGGTTCTAATTTTAATTACCCTATTCAAAATTGGGATATATCCAGTGTTACATTAATGTGGTCTGTATTTCATGATGATCCTGTATTCGATCAGCCTATTGGAAACTGGGACACGTCCAATGTTACAGATATGCAGCAGGTGTTTGAAAACGCATCTTTATTCAATCAAGCTATTGGAAACTGGAATACATCAAAAGTAACAAAAATGAACTATATGTTTCGCAATGCGACATCATTCAACCAATCCCTCGCTCATTGGGATACTTCAAACGTAACTGAAATACATGATATATTTTATGATGCAGCGAAATTTGATCAAGATATCAGCGGTTGGAACATTTCTAATGTGACAGATGACACAAGTGAGGTATTTACCAAATCTGGTTTATCCGAAACGAACTACTGCAAAATCCAAAATAAATGGGGCAAAGGAAATCTGGGCATGTCCTATACGTGCGAATAAGTAAACAACCACCCAGACAATGAGAAGGAGAAATAAATCGCATTTTAAATGCGTAATTCATAATTCGTAATGCGTAATTGGAATGCAAAACCAAGGGGCGACTCTGAAGCTAAAGGGGGAAAGCATTTCTAATGCGGAATGCGGAAGATTGCGAACAAATCCGTTTGTAAAAAAGGCAATGTACGTAGGTATTCAAAAACTAAAAAAGCCGCACAACGTGCGGCTTTTTTAGAGTTCATGGTCAACGATATTATTCGTTGCCGTCGAGGTCGCTCAGTTTGTTCTGGAGCAGGTCACCGAGGTGAGCGGTCGAGGAGGCGTCGTTGTCGATGTACTGACGCAGGCGGCCGGTCTCGCTATTGCGGACGAACTGCTTGATGGAGAGGGCGATTTTGCGCTCTGCAGGATCGACGCTGATGACTTCGGCTTTGTGAACTTCGCCGATTTTGACGACCTGATCGGGTTCATCGACGCGGTCGCGGCTGAGTTCGCTGATGTGAATGAGGCCTTCGACGCCATCGGCGATCTGAGCGAAAGCACCGAATTCCGTGATCTTGGTGATTTTGCAATCGACGACCGACCCGGGAGGATACATTTCGGGGAGAGCTTCCCAGGGATCGCTGGTGAGCTGTTTGATACCGAGGGAGAAGCGTTCGCTGGCGACGTCGATGTTGAGGACGACGGCTTCGACTTCGTCACCGCGTTTGTAGATTTCGGCTGGGTTGCGGACTTTTTGTGTCCAGCTGATGTCGGAGACATGGACGAGACCATCGATGCCATCTTCGACGCCGATGAAGAGACCGAAATCGGTGATATTGCGGATTTTGCCCTTGATGATGGTGCCAACGGGATATTTTTCTTCGAGGATTTCCCAGGGATTCGGCTCGGTCTGTTTCATGCCGAGGCTGATCTTCTTGGCTTCGGTGTCGAGGCTGAGGACGACGACGTCGATGACATCACCGACATTGACGACACGGCTGGGGTGTTTGACGCGGCGTGTCCAGCTCATTTCGCTGATGTGGATGAGGCCTTCGATGCCTTCTTCGAGTTCAACAAATGCACCGTAGTCGATGAGGCTGACGACGCGGCCGAGGGCGCGGATGCCGGCGGGATAACGTTCTGCAGCGTGTGCCCAGGGATCCGGAGCGAGTTGTTTGTAACCGAGGGAAACGCGTTCGTTTTCGGGTGTGAACTTGAGGACTTTGACTTTGATTTCGTCGCCGATCTGAACGACTTCGTTCGGATGATTGACGCGGCCCCAGCTCATATCGGTGATATGGAGGAGACCATCGATGCCGCCGAGGTCAACGAATGCACCGTATTCGGTGATATTCTTGACGATACCATCGAGGATGGCACCTTCGTGCAGGTGTTCGAGTGTCTGGCTCTTGAGGACAGCGCGTTCCTTTTCGAGGAGAGCACGACGGGAAAGGACGATGTTTCCACGTTTTTTGTTGAACTTGATGATTTTGAAGCGATATTTCTGACCGATGAATTTGTCGAGATTGCGGGTCGGACGGAGTTCGACCTGGCTTCCGGGCAGGAATGCGCGGACGCCGATATCGACGGCAAGACCACCCTTGACGCGGCTGGTGATGGTACCTTCGACGGTTTCATCACTTTCGGCGATCTTGGAGATTTCTTCCCAGATCATGAGTTTGTCAGCTTCTTTCTTGCTGAGGATGCAGAGGCCATTTTCGTTTTCGGTGGCTTCGACATAGACATCGACAGTATCGCCGATCTTGACATTGAACGTGCCATCGGCACCGACAAATTCGGATTTGGGCACCTGGCCTTCCGATTTGTATCCAATATCAACGACTACAAAATCACCAACGAAATCGACGACTTTACCACTGACGATTTCACCTTCACGCACGTTCGAGGATTGACCCTGCTCAAACTCAGCAAGTAACGCCTCAAAGCTCTCATTCTCAAAATCCTGGGCCATGTTTGACTCCAAATAAAAAAGGGTAAAAAGACTTGCCACGGCTACTAAGGCCACCAAAACTGGCGCTCAAAATTGATGCATAAGCCAGAATGGACGCGCGCCATTATCATAAATCGGGATATGTGTCAATTTAATTCGGAATTCGGAATTGGGAATGCGTAATTATGGATGTAATTGCGCAGGGCATTGTTAGGTGCGTTGAAATGGTAATCGTTGGGTGAATTTTGTTTTTAACAAACGGATTTGTTCGCATCTAACGATGCTAACTTTTTTAGTACGAGTGTTAGCAGGCTAGTTATGATAACAATTGCGAATTCAGCATGATTTCTATAAAATGTTACTGGATGGCGAGTTCTTTCATTTTTTGTATTCTTCACCACCTTTTAGAAGAGGAAATCTTCATCATGAAAATTGTCTATGGTTTTACACTCATCGT
>DGWW01000029.1 GCA_002395385.1 Myxococcales bacterium UBA4248 | reverse complement strand
AAAAAACCGCCCCGAAGGGCGGTTGATTATGAAGTGATCCAAAGATTATTCACAAGAATATTTTCCACCAGGGTATTCAGTGCTTTCTGGATCAAATTTGCATTTCTTTGTTCCGGTGCATGTCCATTCGACAATCACACCCGTAGAGCAACGAAGACCGGAGTTTTTAGCTGTGTCACAACCAGCAGGTTTATAATTTTCGGTATCGCAGCAATCACCAACCTTACCGCCTTCTTTGATTTGCTCTTTATCCTCACAGGCTTTGCGAGCTTCTTCGTTATCGATAGCTTTCTGATCTTTCGGGCAATAGATAGTACCATCTTTACGGGTCTCGCAAATATCGTTGAAGCAGGTGAAATTCTTTGTTTCACCTTTTACACAAACAACTGCTGTTTTCTTATCAGCTGCGCAAGTTCCAGTATAATCTTCACCGGTGCATGCTTCTGGAGTTGTGGTACCTTTCTCACAAACAACCTGAAGTGGTTTTTCGGTATTCTTTGAACAATTATTATTGGCGCAATCCCATTGAGTAACCTTGTTATCCCAGCAAACTAATGCATGAGCATTGCTATCTGTACAAGTCTGCTGATAGGTAGCTTTATCGCAGCAATCACCAACTTTACCACCAGTAGTCACTGGATTGTCGCAAGTTGTAGGTTCACTGCTACCTTTCTTGCAAACAACCTGAAGCGGTTTTTCTGTATTCTTTGAACAATCATTGTCGGCGCAATCCCATTGAGTAACCTTATCATCCCAGCAAACTAATGCATGAGCATTGCTATCTGTACAAGTCTGCTGATAGGTAGTTCTATCGCAGCAATCACCAACTTTACCACCAGTAGTCACTGGATTGTCGCAAGTTGCAGGTTGACTGCTACCTTTCTTGCAAACGACCTGAAGCGGTTTTTCCGTATTGGCTTTACAATCATTGTCGGCACAATCCCATTGAGCAACTTTATTATCCCAGCAAACTAATGCATGAGCATTGCTATCTGTACAAGTCTGCTGGTAGGTGGCTTTATCGCAGCAATCACCGACATTTCCGCCAGTGGTCACAGGATTGTCGCAAGTTGCGGGTTGACTGCTACCTTTCTTGCAAACAACCTGAAGCGGTTTTTCGGCATTGGCTTTACAATCATTGTCGGCACAATCCCATTGAGCAACTTTATTATCCCAGCAAACTAATGCATGAGCATTGCTATCTGTACAAGTCTGCTGATAGGTGGCTTTATCGCAGCAATCACCGACATTTCCGCCAGTGGTCACAGGATTGTCGCAAGTTGCAGGTTGACTGCTATCTTTCTTGCATACAACCTGAAGTGGTTTTTCGGCATTGGCTTTACAATCATTGTCGGCACAATCCCATTGAGCAACTTTATTATCCCAGCAAACTAATGCATGAGCATTGCTATCTGTACAAGTCTGCTGATAGGTATCTTTATCACAGCAATCACCGACATTTCCGCCAGTGGCAACAGGATTTGTACAGGTCTGATCAACAGGCCCCGGAGTTTCTTTATCTTTGCAACCCTTTGATGCGACATCGCATACCTGAGTATCGGGACAAGTCTTGGCTTTTGACCAGGCTTGATTGACACACTGGTAAAGATCCTGGCCGGTGCACTGATAAGTGTCATTGGTGCACTCACCAGTGGGAGGATTTCCAGGTGTAGTCCCCGAAGTCACACAATTGTTGCTTTGACACACACCATTGGGAACATCCTGCTTATAATCGCTACATGTCGTATCCAACCATTCGCCTTTGTTATTGCAAACCTTAATGGCAGTTGCGCCATCCACACAACTGATTTCACCCAGTGTGCACGAGCTTCCCTTATCGTCTTTATCATCATCGCCGCCGCACGCATACGCGGATACCATTGTCAATGCAATCAGGGATGCCAAAAGCTTTTTACTCATATTCTTTTTCTCCTTAGACGCAACACAATTGTTGCAACATCATAAGACCGTGCAGTCAGTCATACTCACTGCCCTACCCAAATGCATGCTCTCTCTAAATGAATAAGAAACAATAATCAAGTAGTTATGTAAAAAAAATGAATAAAATGGCACAAAATTCCCTTATTTTTAGCCACAATGTGAGCCTATGAATGTCAATGTAGGTGCCAAAACCACCACAAGTCATTATATATATTATTATATTATTTACAGTTATATAATTTACAGTAAAAAAAAAGCTATTGACCCTGTTTTACAGAATCAATAGCTCTCATGGTAAATACAAATTAGAATTATTTAGCCACTAATTCACCATCGCGACAAACCTGGCATTTTCCATCGGAGCAAACCATGGTTTCGAGTGTACTGCCAATCACTGTGCCATCGTGATCGATAGAACAGGCCAAAATAGCATTATCCGCAAAACATGTGGGTTGTGCATTCAATGAACATGCGGGATAGACGCAGGAATTCGTATCACAGATACCGCCATTGAGTGCGCAGTTCGTCGTCTGTGTCTGTCCCTGTGCATCACAGGTATAAAGGATATCCCCGAGGCATATTCCCGTGCCGTCGATACGAGTCAGCGTACCATTGACATCATCGGGGGCACAAAGTGACAGGACATACTGCGCATAACTCTCGACATAAGTGCATGATGCAGCTCCCGAAGCATCGCACGAAGAACGGCAATCGGCATAACCGGTATAGACGCTGCAAACCGCATCTCCACAATCGCTGCTCGAAGCGATCTCGTACAATTCATCGCAATATTCGAGTGTATTGCCATCGCAGCGGCCATCACTCGTCAAATCACCGCACGGCTCGCCTTCGGCACCGCCAATGCACAGATCCGCATCCGGAATTCCCTGATAATCAGAAAAACACTTGCCATGAATCACCGTACCATCTTTATCATAATTGGCACAGTCCACCGATTTGAGCTGATAATGCTCATCTTGCTGCTTTTCGCATTGATACAGCATATCGTCATCGCAGTGGCGGTTTCCAAGTGACAGATAGGCAAATCCATCCGAAATGGCCTGACACTCGAGCAATTGCCCCGAATCCGAACAAATCCGTGCGCCAAGTTCAGATTCCGTACAGGTTTGCGCGCACAGTCCCGTCGATTCGAGACACACTGCACCCTCACCACATGCGGTTTCCTGAACTTCACCGTTCAGACAGGCAACCATCGTCGAATCGTCTTTACACAGAGAATTCCCCGATATTCGGACATTTTGTTCCGAAATGGATGTGCATTTCCAGACCTGTTCGGCATCACCTTCCGAAACACAGGCAAAATCCGAGACTTCTTTACATAATTCCATACACGAAGCCTTGCCTGCATGAACGACACATGATGCGCCTACGGCAGCACAATCCATTTCGTAGGGACGAGGATTAATAAAACGTGTGTCACAACCGAACAGACGATTTTCCTGGCACGTTCCGGCTTCTGAGAAGATCTCGTTGCAGTTTTCGGGCATGGCACACCCCACATGCCCATTGGCATAAGTCTCACATTGGGTATCAAAGCCAACGAGTTCAAGGCATGAAGCCGTTGTTTTGGTGTCATCCGCATTCGTAGTCACGATGCTTTTGCCATCTTCACCGCATTCGCGGCTTGCAATACCGTGGTAAGTTTTGGGTTGTGGATCGACCGGCTGGGGGTTCACACCACCGCTGCACTGCCCATTTTGACAGCTCTGTCCCGTTGGACACATTTCATAACGCCATTGACGCTCATCGGTGCAAATCTGAACCACCGCCCCCACACAATTCCGCATTCCGGGCTGACAATCGGGCATCGTGTCAAAACCACTGATATCAAAGCACTGCACCATATCATCGACGCTGACACATGAAGTCCCCGTGGCACAATCAGAAATATGCCACTTTCCATTGAGGCAGTATTTGACCCCCAGGCCATCTTCGGTACAAATGGCCATATCACGGTGCGTACATTCCTCATCATCACTGCATGCGCAATTCAGGCAGCCAACTAACAAAATGGACAACAAACACAATTTCTTCATCATGACCTCCCAAACGTCAGACCGTTGCCTTTATTATCTGCAATGCGGATTTTGTGCAAACGTAATTTAACGTGGATTCTACGATTCATCCTGCAAGACATGGCGATATCGCATCTCTGGCTCACCACCGTCGGTTGCTTCTTCCAGATGAAGGACATCTTCCTCAAAATGGAACCGGATGGGATAATCGTCGTTATCAGGCCATGTCATGTGCAGTTCAGGATAGGGCTTACCCCGATATCTGGTCATTTCAACCCAATATTCTCCGGATGACGACAGAGCCCAGTCTTCCCCTGATTTCGTCAAAAAATCATACGTCCCATCCGGATGAAACACCAAACGGTTTGACTCGGTCATGCCAAGACCATCCCATTTTCCTTCGAGTGATTTCATATAATGCTGACACGATTCCTGAAGCAATTCATCCTCTGTCATTTCCCATTCTCCAGTAAGTTCATTAAACCGCAATGCATGGCCAACAGACCTGCAATCGCAGTGCATATCGAGAGCCTCGTATTCAAGACACCCGCCAAAGAGAAAACTTAATACCATAACGAGATTGAATGCGAATAACTTTTTCATAAGCGAACTCCTTTTTAAATGTGCAAAACTAAAGGATATCTCCAAAGATTAGAGAGAAAGGCGATCTTAATTAGCAGTTAGCAGTTAGCAGTTAATGAGTTCTCTGGTTTAATCCTAAAGAATGAAGTTTTTTAGCTTTAGAGAGATTTTTGGGGGTTGCATCCCAATTGCTCATTGCTCATTGCTAACTGCTAACCCTAACCAACCGCTTATCGAGCGTGCGATAACCGATGGCTTCGGCAAGATGTGATGTCGAAATGCGCTCTGCCTTCTCCATATCAGCGATGGTTCTGGCGACTTTTAAAATTCGGTGATGTGCACGTGC
Organism: Myxococcales bacterium UBA4248; assembly: GCA_002395385.1. GTDB lineage: Bacteria > Myxococcota_A > Bradymonadia > UBA4248 > UBA4248 > UBA4248. The sequence goes on along the minus strand of DGWW01000029.1, from coordinate 1,515 downwards.
ACTCATCCCCATTTTGTCGATAATCCGCTGCATGAGTGCATGGCCTTCATTCGTCAGCTCGCAATATTTGCGAATTTCGGGAACTCCCATCTGAGCATTGCATCGAATCGGAGTACCGCGAAACCTCTCGGTCTGTACCTGCCTGCATGATTCGACGCGTGCCCGTATTCGTTGCGAGTTTTCAGGTACCGTAACGGGGTGATGGATTTCTTCGTAGCTAACCTCATTGACTTCGAGCTGGATATCGATGCGATCGAGCAAAGGACCAGAAATTTTGGATTGATAATGTTCAATCGTTTCTGGGCGGCAGACGCATGGTTTTCTTTTACTTCCAAGATTGCCGCATGGACATGCATTCATGGATGCGACGAGCATGAATTGTGCAGGGAACTGCACGCTTTGCAGGCGCCTGGTGATATTGACCATTCCGTCCTCGAGTGGTTGGCGCAGTACTTCGAGCACAGCACGTTTGAACTCGGGCAGTTCATCGAGAAACAATACCCCGTGATGCGAAAGCGAAATCTCTCCCGGTTTTGGCACGGGGGAACCGCCGCCGACGAGCCCGACATCGCTGATGGAATGATGTGGCGATCGGAACGGTCTCTGTGCAATGAGCGTTCTGTTTCCAAGATTGCCCGAAACGCTGTACAGCGCCGTGACTTCGAGTGCTTCGTCAAAAGCCATCTGCGGCAGAATCGTCGGCAGCCGCTGTGCGAGCATCGTTTTTCCAGCCCCCGGCGGACCAATAAAGATGAGGTTATGGCCGCCCGAAGCCGCGATTTCGAGTGCCCTTTTAGGAATTTCTTGTCCGCTGACATCCGACATATCCCGGGATGCAACCGGCTCCGTAGCAAGCCGTTCGCCCGCAACGAACTTCGGCAATTCCTGGTTCGCGCGAAGGCAGTTCCAGCATTGGCGCAAATTGGCCGGACAATAAATGGTCATTCCTTCGACCAGTGCAGCTTCGGCTGCGTTTTCGGGCGCGAGCATGACCGAAGTCAGCCCCGCTTTTTTGGCGGCTAAAACGAGCGGCAACACCCCGCGAATCGGGCGTATTTCGCCAGTCAGCCCCAGTTCACCCATAATCATGCATGTCCGAAGCAAATCGTCGTTTCGAAACTCCCCATTGGCCGCCAGAATGGCGATCGCTATCGGCAAATCGTATGCCGAACCGTCTTTTCTGACATCAGCCGGTGCAAGGTTTAACGTCACGCACGTATTTGGAAAATACAAATCCGATTCGACGAATGCAGAACGCACGCGCACCTTCGATTCACGCACAGCCCCTTCGGCCAGCCCCACGGTAAAGAAATTCGAAGCACCAAAACCAATTTGCACTTCGATATTTACGCAATAACCTTCGACGCCCAGCAGCGCGCCGCTTATCGTTCTACCAATCATCGCTACCTCCTGTTTATGACATTGTTCGTGTTTTTTTATGATAAGGGGGCCGGGCCCCCTTCGGTGCTATTTGTGCGGCGTATCGAGCCCAAGCGAGATAGCCGCACACGGCAA
>DGWW01000223.1 GCA_002395385.1 Myxococcales bacterium UBA4248 | reverse complement strand
AAAATACAAATCCTTTTCCGAATCAATACTCGAGAACGGCACAGATGTGTTATTGCCTTGAGTTGCCGCCTCGCCGCTCTGCCCCCGGGTGCGCTCAATGCTGCGGATAATAGAAGAGAATTCCAGCTCGTTTAAAGTGGCCATCACCTCAGGATTAAATAAATCGCGCATCTGCATCGCGTCTTCGTCGATTTCAATTGGCGCTTCCACGTCGATTCGGCCGAGAAACAGACTCAAATAGGCGCTTTCTTTTCCCGCTTCAACCTTTTCTTTTTGTTTGCCCTTTAATTCGTCAATATGTTCATAAAGACCATCAACGGTCTTGTATTTTTTGACGAATTTAAGCGCTGTCTTTTCGCCAATTCCTTTAATGCCCGGAATATTATCGGACGTGTCGCCCATCAGCGCCTTGACCTGAATCAATTCAATCGGCGCAATGCCGTATTTTTCGTCAATGGCTGCCGGATCAATTTCTTCAAATTGCGAGCCGCTGCGCGTCGTCGTGTAGAGAATGTGAATGTTGTCTTCGACCAGCTGGAATGAATCGCGGTCCCCAGTGATGATCTGCGCCAAAACTGGCGCCGCTTTGTGTGCGAAATGCTTGGACACCGTCCCGACAATATCGTCAGCCTCGTAGCCTGCCAATGTCAGCACCGGCACCTGCATTTCCCCGAGCAGTTTCTTCATCAAATCCAGCTGGGTGATGAGCTCGTCAGGCATTTTGTCCCGGCCGGCCTTGTAGTCGTCGTATTTCTTGTGACGGAAGGTGGGTTCTGGCAAATCGAAGGCCACCCCGAGAAAATCCGGCCGCATCTCATTCTGAATCTGCTGGAGCAGCTTCACAAAGCCATACACCGCGTTGGTGGGCACCCCTTTGGAATTCGCCATGCCGCGAATGCCGTAAAACATCCGGAATAAAATGCTGTTGCCGTCGATCAATATGGCCTTTTGCTTTGCCGCCATCCTGTCCTCCTGTCTCTTGATTTAATCTCTGTACCCGTTGGGGTTCTGCTTCTGCCAGTTCCACGAATCACGACACATGTCTTCGAGGGTGCGGGTCGCCGTCCAGCCCAGCACCTTTTTCGCCTTGTCGGCGTTGGCCCAGAATTCCGGCAAATCCCCGGCGCGTCTCGGCCCGAATTCGTATTTGATCTTGAGGTTGTTGGCCTTTTCAAAGGCTTTGACGATTTCCAAAACGGAATATGGAGTGCCCGTGCCTAAATTAAAGATGTTGGTTCCCGGATGATCCGCGATGTATTCCACGGCCTTGACGTGACCTTCGGCGAGATCCATCACGTGGATGTAGTCCCGGCGGCACGTGCCGTCCGGCGTGTCGTAGTCGTTGCCGAAAATCGTCAGGTGATCCAGCTTGCCCACAGCCACCTGGGAAATATAGGGCATCAGGTTGTTGGGAATCCCCTTGGGATCTTCGCCGATCATGCCGCTTTCGTGGGCACCGATGGGATTAAAGTAGCGCAGCAGCACGAGATTCATGTCCGGATCAGCGGCCACCGCGTCGGTGAGAATCTGTTCCATCATGTACTTGGTCCATCCGTAGGGGTTAGAGCAGCTGCCCCTGTGCATCGTTTCGACGTATGGAATCGCGTTTTCCGCGCCATACACCGTCGCTGATGACGAGAACACGAAGTTCTTCACCCCGGTCGCTTCCATGCATTCCAAAAGCGTCAGGGTCGTGTCGATGTTGTTGCGGTAGTAGAGCAGCGGTTTTTTCACCGATTCGCCCACAGCCTTCAATCCGGCGAAGTGAATGACACAGTCGATGTGATTTTCCTTAAAGATTTTCATCATGGCGTCCCGGTCCTGGACGTCCGCTTCGTACAAGGTTACCGACTTGCCTGCCAATTTTTCAACCCGGCGCACCGCTTCCGGCGACGCATTGTAATAATTGTCTGCGATCACGACGTCGTGGCCGCTGTTGAGCAAAGCCAAAGCCGTATGACTACCAATGTAGCCAGCACCGCCAGCAAGTAATATTTTCATGGAAACCTCCTAATGATTATCGTAATATCGTTTGTATTATACCCCATTTGTCCTTTCCGTGCCAACTTCAAGCAATATTTATCTTTGATTATGCCGTTGTGTCTCTTATTTCCCCAATCGTAAACGTGCTACAATGATAAAGTATCAAAATAAGAAAGAGAATTAAGAATAAGAATAAGAGATGGAGGATGAACATGGACTACAAAAACTTAACGCCGGAAAGCGCTGCAGCTTACATCAAAAACGAAACCGATCTGTTTCCGGAAGACGCGGACTTAGACGTCTACGAAATCGGCAGCGGCGGCAACAACGCCAACGACGGCGACGGTTTTATCAATTTTGTCTTCCGCATTACAGACACCAAAACCCATCGCTCCGTCATCCTCAAGCAGGCCCGGAACTACGCCCGGACTTTTAAAGGAGACACCCCTTTTATTCCCGAGCGCAACGCAACCGAAGCAAAGCTCATGGCCATCAAATCGGCCATCACCCCGGATTACATCCCGGGAATTTACTGCGTCGACGAAACGAATCATCTTTACATCTGCGAAGACTGCGGCAATCTCAAGATCTGGCGCTTCGCCCTCGACGCCGGCAAAATTTATCCGAAAATTCCGAAGATGGTCGGCGAACTCGTGGCCAAAAACAATTTTTACACGTCAGAACTTTATTTAGAGCCTGAAGTGCACCAGAAGCTCGAAGCCACGTTCAACAACGCGACCATGCGCAACCTTTTCGAAAATATTTTATTCCTGCACATTATCACCACACCTGAGGAAAAAGATCCAGTTCGCCTCGAAATGGCCAATGTTATCTGGCAGGACCACGCATTCCGCACGGAAATGCTCAAGCTCCGCCATATCTACATGGCCAAATCGGAATGCCTGATCCATTCGGATCTGCACACATCCAACATCATGGTCGACGCCGACCACATGAAGACCATCGACATGGAATACGCCTTCATGGGACCGTGCTCCGCCGATTCGGGCTACCTCATCGGCAATTTCCTGTATCAGTACCTCCGCTGGTTCTACTGCCCGGCCACTGAAGACAGCACACCGGAAGAAATGCGGGCCTACGCCCTCGACTGCATCCGGGATTTCTTAAACACGTATTTCGACGTCTTCAAGGCCTGCTGGGCCAAAGACGTCCGGAAGATTTATCAGGGCTTTGACGATTACCGGGATTATCTCCTCGACCGCTACTTCCACGAAACCGTCGGCTTTATCGGCTGCCAAATCATGAGCCGCATCGGTCGAGACACCGCGACCCCGGACATCGACACCATCCCGGACAAAAACGACCAGTACGAAGCCTGCCGAATTCTGCTGCTCATCGCCCAGTACCTGGTGCTGCACCGGGAAGAAATCACCGATACCGACGATCTGATCAAGACGGTCGTTGAACTCACTGAAACGTCGAGGAAAGCGCTGCATTAGGCGAAATAATTTCTAGAAATGCAAGAGCCGCTGTGATTGTTATCACAGCGGCTCTTGTTATGCCCTTTGCTTGTCTTTTTTGATAAGTGGATACTGACGGTACATGAAAAACGACCGAATCACTGGAATATGCGGGATCACTGCAATAGCTATAACTGCCAGAACGACGCGGCAAAGAATTAAACCTGTAGTATAAAACTTCATGCTGCTGATTTTAAGTGCTCCGCAAAGCTTGTCCATAACGCGAAACGTCTTTAATGTATTTAAGTCAAGAATATGGGTGCACAAAACAATGAGTGAGAGTTCTCCTAATTTTGAGAACCACTTTGTAAATTTTCTAAAAGTTTTTTCGAGTAATATGCTCACATAACAAATCGCGTAGCACCCGGCCACACTGCCGATAACGGCAACTGCAGGGTTATCTGCCGTCGCCGTATTCAGCCAAAAAATACCGATTCTGGCAGAAAGCCCCCAGACGATAAGGGCAAAAGCAACGTGAAACCACTTCCCTTTTTGAATCAACTGATAGCGGTGCATCCATTCGCCAGTCCAGTAAAAAAACATGCTGACCAAGGCGGCCGGGATGGACCAGGGCAAATACAGATTAAATTTTTCGGTTAAGACAAACCCTAGAGCGCAAAAACCTGCAAAAAGCACCGTACAAGCCAAATCTGAAAAATGGTACCGATCTGTTAAATTCCTCAATCCCGTGTACAGCAAATTCGCCACAAACATACACGGCAGAAACCAAATGGCGCCTATCGCCATAATATTCACCTGTGTCTTCCCGATAACCGTTGTTGCTGTACCAATACCGTAACAAGCCGCGATTACGCCTTGACGAAAGGTTGGAAAATAAGGCTGCAAAAAATGATTCGGTCTTTTTACCGCAATCATCGAAAAGATGATCATCAAAACACTGGTAATGATGTAGGGCAGTAAAAGATTATCAAACCCACCTGAAATGACTTTTTGGATCGGTTTCTGCCGGTGCAGATAGCCTGACAAAAAGAAAAAAATTGAAACATTTACGATATAAATTGCATAAAAAATTGTTCGTCCGAAAGTCACGCCAATGGTATGACCCGTGATGATCAATAAAATGCCTATAGCTCTGGCATTGTCAATCCATTTTACCCGCTCCATAAACATCCTTTCACTGGAATTTCCGCAAAAAGCCCTCTTGCAAACAATTTGCAAAAGGGCTTTGTTCATCCGATATCTAATATCATTTTTGAATTAAAAATTAGAATACGCTTTATTCATGTCGATGCTGCCGGAAAGTCCCGGAACGCTTCCCGTATCGCTGTACTGCCAGATATCGATGTGATTGTTATAGGATGGTTTCGAAGAGCTGTTCCAAAAATACGGATACTGCGCATACCAGATCTTGTAGTTTTTAATCATGCTGTAATCCAGATGATTGTTCAGCCAATTCTGGTTGGCATAAATCATCGGCGTATAACCAGCTTTTTTCACTTCTTCGCAGAAAGCGATGGCATTCTTCGACTGTTGGGTTTTGCTCAGATAGGAAATCCGACTGTCTTCCAGGTCAATGCAGATCGGCATTTTAAGGCTCCGGCCGTTAAGCAGGCTGATCGCGTAATCCGCTTCCTGGCGGGCTTCGTTTTCATCATCTGCATAACTATAGATGTAAACACCGAAAGGCATCCCTGCTTTTGTCGCATTTTCATAATTGTTATTGAATTGCTTGTCCATCGCGCCGTTGCCTGCACAGCCCCAGGCGATCCGGAGCATCGCAAAAGAATAGCCAGAGTTTTTCGCTTTTCGCCAGTTGTCAGCACTGATGTAGCCCTGCCATTCGGAAACGTCGACCCCTAGGCCTCCGCTCTTCACCGCCGATGTGAATTCCGATGACTGCGCCTGCTGGATATCAAACTGCTGTGCAGCGGTCTGGTTGCTAGAATAAATTTGAAGTTTGGCATTTTCTTCTGTTGACGCACCCTCAACGTCCAAAGCATAGCCTGTGGCACATTCCGGCACTAGAGCATAATGATCGCCGGATTTAACCACATACCATTTCTGCGCTTTCGTTCCGTTAGATGCATAAGCCTGAACATTAGCCTGGCTATTTACTCCGCCTGCAACGTCCAATACCTTTGACTTATCACCAATATTGGCGATGGTGTAAGACATATCGGCATTGCGCGTAAACACCCATCCCTGATCGGAAGAACCGGATTTCGCATTCTGCGTAATCCCGCTGCCATTGATGGTCAGCGACTTGCCGCTCTTCGCATTGGTAATGCGCGCCGTCACGTTGTCTCCGATATTTTCAGCTGAAACATAAGAAGACGAATCTGTTACTTTTTCAATCGTAAAGGCTTGGGCCTTTGTTCCATTGGACGTGTAAAGCTGCACGGCTGTGCCTTCAGCTGAAGAAGCACCGGGAACGTCCAATACGCGTTCTGTCGAACAAGATGGTTTTAAATTGTAGGACGAGCCGTTCTTTTCCAAAGTCCATCTCTGAGCCTTGGTATCATTGGACGTATAAGTCTGAATCGTTCTTCCGTTAACGTCCCAAGCGCCGCTGACATCCAACACCTTGCCAGAAGCTAAGTTTGTGATTTTATAAACGCCGTCACTGTATTCAAATTTCCACAGCTGCTGTTTGAGGTTGCTGGAAGTCGTCTGAACAACTTTATTATCCGTATTATTTTCTGTTAAAACTTTGCCGTTTCCTGAATTAACCAATTTAGCCACAAAACCGGTCCCGACATTTTCAGAAGGCAGCTGTTCTTCATCATTTGTCTTATCAATAGTGAAGGACTGTGCACTAGTATTATTCATCCGGTAAAGCTGAACATTACTTCCTTCTACT
>DGWW01000061.1 GCA_002395385.1 Myxococcales bacterium UBA4248 | reverse complement strand
CTAACGATGCTCACTTTTTAGTACGAATGTTTACAGTTTTATAGGGGCATAGCCAAAAGTCAATACGAATACTTTGGAGAGATGGGTGTGGGGGCACTCGAATAATCGTTCGTTGTGGTTTGTGAAAAGTAAAAAAAAACTAAAAATGATTGTGAGTTCCAAGGGCCTCAGGCCCTTGGCCGAGTCCGGGGCAGAGCCCCGGCTGAGTAGTAACAAATTGCACGTTATGCATTGCTCATTCATTCATATACTTCGTCCATCGAATCAGCTCATGCCAGCAGGAGGCAGGCAATTCCGATTCTATTTTTGTATTGGGCAATGAGAGCACAAATCTGCTCCAGGCATGTTCAGCACCATCAAAATCAGAACGGCTCATTGCATTGATATAGGCGAGATAATTTACAATCGGAGCATAATTCAAATCATTTAAAACACGAGTACGTTCTGCTTCATTGGGAGAAAAGAACCAAATTTTGAGTCCTTTGGACACCTGCGTCTCGGGATATTGGGCAGCCTGTTTTTTTATGCTGATTCGTCGGTGCATTGTGTCGGGCATTGGCTGCATTGACATAGCGAGATACATCCAATAGGCGATGGTATCATTCCCTGCCTGCCATGCCATATCGGCAAAACGTTCACGCCAGATGATACGCGAAGCAGCCGTATGTTTATCTTCGGGGATTTGTGAATACAGGCGATAAATGACTGCTCTCAATGTATAAGCGGATGCGTGCTCCAGGCTGTTGCCAAGTGTTTTAATACGAACGGTATCGAGTGGGCCCCGCATCATGTAAAACTGCCAAAGCTTTTCGAGATCGCCAAATGTTGACCAATTCTCATCTATTTTACAATCACCAGTGCATGCTTCAACCCATGGTGAAGTTTGAGAGATCGCACAAAATTCATCTTTTAAGCACCTGTACCATTGGGCTTCCTGTGATGCACGTGCACGAGCGCATTTTTTGTTCCAGATCGATGCAGAACCAAATAGCATCGGTGCAATCTGAATGGCCTTTTCGTTATGATGATGCAGATGAATGTCCTGCTTCCACTGTTCAAAACTGTCTATAAAATCAACGCCAATGATATCACTGAAGTCGCCGGGCATACCGCGCGAAAGCTGTTTAACTTTTTCTATGCCATACTTATCGATGAGCCAGCGCACCCATGAACCCGCCAGCGTATAGGCGACTCTCGAGGGCATTCCCCAAAATCCATACAACAGTCCATGGGGACGAATCTCCCCAAATGTCGCCTCATTTTGAAAAATAGCATTGCTCCATGTGTGCAGATCGAACGTATTTTGAGGCCATTCGGCAGCCATGGCGAGTCCTTCGATCCAACCGATTGCGGGGATATGTCCACCACCCGCGACCATGAATGGCGGCACACCAAACGCACCTGCAAATAAGTGTGCCATCTCGTGTTTGGCCAAGGTAGAATCTGGAGACGACGCAATCAGATGAATTTCATTTTTCCATACGCGGGCAAAGCTCGTGTTTTTTGCCCCCATAAATTTGCCTTTCAATTCCCGATCCGGATAAATCCAAATATCGATAGGTGCGACTGGCTGAGTATGAAAAAACGCCTGAAGTTCGGTATAATTTTTCGAGAAATCGGCAAAGATTCTGGCTTTTTCTTTTGCCATCGACAGCCTTGATTTCGATTTGGGCACATAATGCACCGTAAAGGGCTTGTCGGCGGATTGTACCGTTGCCCACAGTGTGTCTTTAAGTGCTTCGCGCCCGATGGGAATGAGCAAATCGCTTTGTGCCAATACCCAATGATATCCCAAAGCAATGACAATCCCAACGATGGGAAAAACAATTTTTCGGACGAGTTTTGCGCTGGGCGTTTGTGCGAACCAAAGGCAGAGACACAGTGCTACCGTGCCAATGCGCCAAAAGATGAGCGCGCGAGTTACGTCGATCGATTCGTCATAAATGGAACCAGCAAAGTAACCAAAGAACTGACCAAAAGCTACGAGCGGAGGCCACTGGTACAGTGCAAATCCGGCAATACCCAAATCTAGACAAATCGCCAAAATATAAACGATGCACTGAACAATTCTAAAACGACAAAACCGTGAAATCCATCCCCACACCAGTGCTGCAAGCAGATTTCCGGGGAAAGCAATTAAAACCTGATATTCAAATCCTTGTGCAATATCACATATCTGCCCGCGAATGGCCGCGACCGCCAGCATCATTAAGTTAGCGGCAATCCAAAAGGCAAATGCCGACACAAACGAGAGAGACAAGCTATACATCGTCTGTTGGGGAGATCTGGGAGCCCAAATGGGAATAAAAACGAGTCCCGCCAAAGCGACACACAGCGCAGCCTCATAATCGTATGCGCCGACGAGTGGAACCCACCCCAATGCAAACAAAATAATAATGGTAATGATATATTTAAGATATTTCTTCATATCAATCATCATTCACAATGCCAAATGAGAAATGGTTATTACTCAGCCGCCAGCCTTGTATGTATTAACAAACGGATTTGTTCGCAT
>DGWW01000089.1 GCA_002395385.1 Myxococcales bacterium UBA4248 | reverse complement strand
TCTCTCTACAGTATTTGTATTGACTTTAGCCTCAGCCCCTACAAACCAGCTAACATTCGTACTTAAATAGTGAGCATCGTTAGATGCGAACAAATCCGTTTGTTAAAACAAGGCTGGCGGCTGAGTAGTATAATACACACTAAAAGAATTCTGGAATTGCATTCCTCATTGTTCATTCCCCATTCATCATTGTTCATTCAAAATGTGGCCCATTTTTCGGCGCGATCTCGCCCGCATGATACATTCCAATGTCGTAGGGATTATCATCGTCCTCTTTCTGACGATGATGGGTGCACTGTTTTTTATCGATTTTTTCGATAATGTTCAGACCCTGAGCATGAGAAAATTTTTCTCACAGGCACCGCTTCTGCTCTCGATATTTTGTCCAGCCCTGACCATGGGCTCATTTGCCCTGGAACATAACAGCGAAACATTGGATCTGCTCCAGACGATGCCTGTAAACAGCTGGCAGATAGTGGCAGCCAAATTTCTCTCGTGCATGGCATTGCTCATGGTCGTTTTTTTCTTCACCCTCTCTTACCCCTTATCCTTGTCGACATTGGGCGCACTCGATTGGGGACCTGTCATTGGGGGGTATATTGCACTCATCCTGCTCGGAGGAGGTTACATTGCCTTAGGAATTCTGGCATCTTCGTGCACGCGGGATCAGGTCACATCCATTTTAATTGCATTTTTTATGTGTTTTGCACTGACCTTTGTACACCGGCTTTCGGTCGATGCTTCAGGCATGACAGCCACTATTTTGCAAAATCTGTCAGCAAATGCGCATTTTTCAAACATTGCCCGTGGCGTCGTCGATATTCGCGACATCTTATACGCATTCACACTGCAGTTCTTTGCCCTAACGGCAACGGGACTCATCCTCGAAGCAAAAAAATACCCCGTCAAATGACGGGGTTTTCGTATTCTCTAAGAAACGTGTCGCGACGCGTTTCACCATGGGATATTCAATTACCTTAAAACTGCATCGAGAAATCGACGGATGCGGGCGACACACCCACCGAAAATGCCACGTTGTCATCCGAATGCGTGTACTGGTAGCCACCGATACCCGCCATGATCGCACCGGCGACCGTCATGCCTAGGCCAATGCCGAATACCGACCAAGAGGCTTTGTAACCTTTATAGATCTCAGCCTTCCCATTTTTCATCTTTAAAGCATTCCAACCATTATCTTTATGATAGCCAGCTGCTAATAGCACCCCACCAGTTATCGCAGCTGCCACGCCGACACCCCCCACAACAGCCCCCGCCATCCAAACTTGCTTGGCATTATCGCGTGCATAGCCCATCTTGCTGTTTGCATTGTAACGCAAACTATCGATTTCATCGTTCAGTTCTTTGACGCGCAACTCGCTCGCTTCGAGAGCGTTTTTGGTGCTGGCAAGTTCATTATCTTTTTTGGCAAATTCATCGGCATGCTCGAGGGTATAGCGAAACTCCCACATGCGTTTTGCAACATCATCCGAGACATTGAATTCCTGCGTATAATGTGTCGCATCCTTGATATAATTGAGTGCAGCCTGTTTATCGCCAAGCTGGTTATAAGTCTGTGCAATCGAGAAATTCAAAAGAGGCGAACGTACACAAATCTCTTTAAGACTGGCTGTTTTGTCCAGCGCCGTCGAATAATCCCCGAGTGAATAAGCTTCAGCAAATTCGCTAAAAAGCACAGACCATCTTTCATTCTGATCGAGCGCATAGCAGCTATCATCGATTGCAGTTTTGCCTTGCAAAGATTCTCCATCCTGCGCGAAGGCCATAGCCGGTACCGCAACGAAGGCACCGAGCAAGCAAATACGAGCTATTTGATTTATTTTTTTTCGCATTAGAACTCCTTCGCTTAAAATGACGAGCACCACTTTTTTTATACCCAATAACGGGGGCAAAGCGCAAGAGATACATTTATCAGATGTCTCGATATGGGCAACGATTTTAGCATTTCTCATTCCCCATCCCGATTTACAGACCCAACTTAGACAAGAGCGTATCGACATTGACATAATAAATGGCCCGGTCCAGACTCGAATGTCCTTCGGTAGAAATCCATGCATTATTTTTAGTCGTTACGTAAATGCCCTCGGGCATGTAACCCCATTGCCCACTCGAAGCGGACGCAGCTTTGGCCTTTCCTATGGTTTTGCTGGCTTGTCCGACGTACAGTTTGCCGCTGCTTCTCGTAGAGTTAAGCAGGAAATAGGTTTTATTACTGCTCGTTGTGTAAGAAGCTGCACCTTGTAAATTGCAAGTTCCGGCATACCACGCCCCCGATGCAACCACATTCCCGGAGCCATCTACATTCATTTTCCCGCCCTCGCCCATAGGCCATCGAATGAGACGGCCATAATAACAGGATGAAGAATCCGATGCATGCGCATAATACTCACCAGAGAGAATGGATGTCGTATTTTCACTTCGATCAAGTGTAATATACGAGAACTTGGGTTTACATGTCGAATCAGCCCCACCCGGATAAAAATATGCACTTACCTGAGGCAGAACATAAGCATAACCATAGCCGCAATAAACCGTTTTGCCACTCACGGTCTGTTTGCCAGACAATCCTTTGCAGGCATCCGATGTATTGACCTTATAAAATGTTCTCAGGTCAAAGACACGCATGCCATTGGAGGTATCGGCGACATAGAGGTATGGCCAGGACCAGGCCAACCCGCCGGCATGCTTATTAATTGGTTTAAACCCGACATCCGAGTCAGGTTCGACCAGAAGAACATGTCGATATGTCACACTCGCAGTATCCGTCGAATTGACGACAGAGATACGCATTCCCTTATCATAGTTATATTTTTTTTCTGCAGGATTGCTGTCGGATGAACGATTATCTTCATCGTAGTGCCAGCCCACAATGCGAAGCGTCTTGTCATTTGAAGTTCCGCCAGCTATTCCCTGAGGAATCCAGTATTTGCAGGTCAAATCACCGCTTGCCCAATAGAATCCCTTTTTAAAACCATAATAGCTCTTACTAAAAGATGTCATATTGCGGTTAAAATCGAGTTCAGAAACAGACACACTGGAAAGACCGGTATTTTTCATAATATCAGCGTATTTCGTCCAGGTGTTTCGGTCATTGAGTACGAATCCGGATTTTTCGATAGGATACGGGGTCGATCCTTCTGAGTACCCCGAAACTGCTTTAGCTTTGACAGCAGGACAATTGCAGCTGGATTTCATACTGTCTTTGGGACAAGACGCACTCGTTCCTGTACAATTCTCTGCAATATCGCACCCTCCTGCAGCAGGACGACAAACCGTATCTGCTGATTTAAAGCCATCTGCCGGACATTGGGTTGAGCTGCCATCACACGATTCGGCAACATCACAATCCCCTGCTGCAGCACGGCAAACTTTTCCTGCCTCAACAGGCACAGCGACACAGGTACCGCTTTGGCAAACAGCCTTGCCACATGCTGGCAGAGCCCCAGAAAATTCACACGCCGTTCCTTCATTCGCGGGATCCGCACACCCCTCTAAAACCGGAGCGGGATCACCGCCATCGCCAGGATCACCACCATCGCCGGGATCACCGCCATCGCCGGGGTTGCCGCCA
>DGWW01000319.1 GCA_002395385.1 Myxococcales bacterium UBA4248 | reverse complement strand
GCCTAACGGCCTTCGCGGTTTTAGTGGTTGGTAATCAATGGTTAGGGGTTAGTTGTTTTAACCAACCCAAGATGTTTACCTTCGAAATGTGGTCATGATTTCTAAGTTCTAACATCTAAAAAAATGAGCAATGTTCGTTGCGAATAAACCGGTTAGTAAAACCATTTCTCCCAAATCATGTTCTGTCCCGAACACCGATTTTCTTCAAAACACACAAATAATATAACGCCGACAATACCATATAAAAGATTCCACCCGTGATGATTTTCAGCACCAGTGTGAGAATTACATTATCTCCAAAGGGAATGATAGAGAGCAGTCCCGTCATGGCAAGGCCAATCAAAACGAAAGGCAATGCCTGACGAATGAATTTTACTATGGGTACCAATTTTATACAATAGATGGTTTGAATCAGAAAGACCGTACATTCGGCAGCGACGGTGGCCGCCGAAGCACCAACAGCTCCGAACCTGGGAATCGTCAGCCAATTGAGCAGCAGATTGACTGCTGCACCGGCAAAAATGGAACCGACAAAAACTTTATCCATTTTTTTAGGAAGCAGAACCTGCTTTCGGACGACATTGGCCATGGCGAGGAATATGGGGGCAAACATGAGGATCTGCAAAAGCTGGATGCATGGTTCGAACCCGGGACCATAAAAGATCACTGTAAATTCGGGGGCTGCACTGATGACACCGAATGAAAAGGCCGACACGAAACAGAGCGTCAGCCACATCGAAAGCATAATATATCGGGTGGCATTCTTTTCCTCGCCTTTGCTGTACAAACTGGTCATGCGAGGAAGCATGACTGTGCCGATGGCCGCCACCAGCGTCACAGGAACAGACATGATACTTTCGGAAGACTGATAAAACCCAAGTTCTTTGATTTCGACCATGTTGCCGAGCATGAGCTTGTCCATATAATTGTACAAACTGATACCCAGTGTCGGCAAAAACAGGACTATCATGGATTTGAGGTGTTTAAAAGCATACCTGAACTCGCGCAGGCACAAACGCACCTTAATCATGGGCAGCATGGCCCACAAAATCATATTGATGACCAAATGTGTACCGCAGCAAATGAGCGTATAGGGAATGATATCTTCTTCGGTCCTGACGCATACAAAGATCATGACAACCGAAAGAATCTTGACAATCATACTCCGCAGGGCAGTTTTTTTAAATTCTTCGAGCCCGTAATAGAGCCAGTTAATATCCAGAATTCCGGACAGTACATATAAACCTGCACACAGATAAACACTTTGATTATCCACAAACGGGAAGATACATGCATATACCAGAATAGCGAGGCATGACACCCAAAACTGGAGACCATAGATTTGTGAAAACAGTTGCTGACGCAGATCCGGATTATCAGCAACTTCGGCGATGCTGCGGCTGCCGTAATTATTGACCCCCAATCTAGAAAACATCACAAAATAGGCGGCAAAAGTAAAATAGTAGGAATAGATACCAATATTGGAAGCCCCCAGAACCCTCGAAATATAAGGAACCGTCACCAAAGGCAAAAGCACCAGAAGCAGCTGATAGGCCCCATTGTAAAGGATATTTCGAAGGACTTTGCTCATTTCAATTCGTAATGCGTAATGCGTAATAGGTTATAACCAATCTAAAGGGAATGCTATCCAATTTGCAATATGCAATGCTCAATGCGCAATCGGGATTCAAAACCAAAGGGTGCCTCATAAACTCATGTAAATTGCTTTCTCATGTACAATTTTCAATTGAACAACCAAAGCTCTGAGATACAAGAATCTCAATTCTTTAGTAAAAAACTTGAGAATGCATTAATGATTACGAATTACGAATTTTAAAAATACTTTCTCAATCCAATCATTGTCAGAATATATTTTGCAAGGACCTTTTTATTGAATCGTGCTTTCAGGCTTTTTTGGTACCACTTCAGAGACAAACTGCGATCAAACAGATACGAGTAATCCCCCAGATTACAATAGAAAAAAGCACGTGCAGGAATATAATTCTCTATTTCATTCTTATGTTTTTTTACAATTCGATAAACGGAATCATATTTCTTTTCCTGATTCGATGCATACGTAATGCTGTCCTGCATGGCATAAATATTCACAAGTGGCTGTGCAAGAAATCCTACTTTAAAATCGTGCGCGACCTGCAGGGCAAAATCCTTATCCTGTGATTTATTCAATGCCTCATCAAAACCAACTTTTTTGAGCACTTCTCTTTTGCACAAGAATTTTTGAGTCGAAACGGGAAAATCAGTCATGAGTACATGGTACCAGTCGCGATCAGGCTCGTTTCCATAGTGATCCAGTGGTGAAAGGATGGTTCTGCCATCCATCAGGATGAGATTTCCCCGACAAAAGGAAAAATCATATTCCCCGGATTTCATAAAAGCGATCTGCTTTTCCAATTTTTCGGGTAGCCACTCATCATCGCTGTCCTGAAAGGCAATCCATTCACCGCGAGCATGTGAGACACCGATATTGCGAGCCCTGCAGGCACCTCCGTTCTGTTCCAATACAATGACATGCAGTCTCTCATCCGAGATGGAATTCAGCATTTCGACGGTCTTATCTTTGCTGCAATCATCGACGACAATGACTTCGAGATTTTTGTATGTCTGATTCAGGACGCTCTGTACAGCCCGAAGGATGGTTTTTTCGCGGTTATATGTAGGAATAACGACCGATACCATTTCCTCACAGGATGACGCATTTATAAAGGTAATACCTGGATTTTTAGAAGGATCCATACGGCTCAATTTCCCATAAATTCGGGCATCGTAGCAGAGTTTTCATGTTCAATGCCACTGCGCCTTAAAACAGTCCACACCGTTTTTATCAGGATCTTCAGATCGACCCAGCATGAGGCATTTTCGACATACCAGACATCATAGTCGAACTTTTCCTGCCATGAGAGTGCATTACGTCCATTGACCTGTGCCCATCCGGTTACTCCGGGTTTGGCCCACTGTCTTTTAATTTGATGTTCATTATATCGTGAAAGATAGGACATGAGCAGCGGCCTAGGTCCAACGAGGCTCATATCCCCTTTGAGGACGTTCAGAAGCGTGGGGAGTTCATCGAGGGATAATGCGCGAATTTTTTTCCCAAACGCTGAAAGTCGCTCGCCATCGTGGCTTGCATCCGTCCCTTCCGGGGCATTTGCCATGGAACGGAATTTCAGCAGTTCAAAAGGTTTACCGTCCAGTCCTGGCCGTGTCTGTCTAAAAAGAATGGGGCTGCCCAGATTGAATTTCACCGCCATGGCAGTTCCCAGCATGACAGGCCAAATGACGCTGAGCCCGGCCACAACCGATACGATATCAAAAAGCCGTTTCATGGCGTGATAGATACATGCGCCATGAGCCTCACCTCCCAAATCCACGACCTTTTCGACACAATCCGACCACCAATCCACGAGGACATCGAGATCATTGGCCAAGGCTGCCGACCAGACTTTTCTCAGCCATGTAGAATCGAATTGTTCGGTTTGCCAGTCTTCCATCAATAATTGCATGGCCGTTTCGAGCCCTTCCACATCACCGGGTTCCACGACAATACCGCATGCATTATCCACGACGAGATGCGCCACATCCGATTTTTCGGGTGCCACAATCAGAGGAATGCACTTTGCGGCTAGTGCACTGTAAACCTTACTTGGAACGCTTGTCGCCCATGCATTCTGAGTCAATGTCGCCAAAGCGACATCTGTTCTGCTCAGCAACTCTGCCCATGCTTTATCAGGCTGTGGCCCTATGAATCTGACATAATCCCCACACCCCTGCCAGGCATCCTTCAGTCTGGCTTCACCAGTGCCGGAAGCAGCAATTATAAAACCGACCTTATCGCGTTGTGCCTCATCGAGCGCTGAGATAAATGCAGGGACAGCTTTTTCGAGTGTCTCGACATCGTGCATGAGCCCCATGTTGCCGACGTACGAAAAGATGCACCGCCCCTCCATCCACTGCGACAGATCAGCATCGAGAACATGATCAATGGCGTTGAATTCAGAGACACTGGCACCGGTTGGAATCACCCAGGTATTGGGATTTTTACCATATCTGGATTCTGCAGATTCTTTAAGGACATCCCCAATATAGACGATACCATCGGCATGTGCGATCATCCAGCGATTCGCAGCCGACATGATCCAGAAGAGCCATTTTTTTTCAATACCGGCAACTTCGAGCGCATCCGGATACATATCGTACATCAGTGCAACGACGCTGCAACGATGCAAAAACCGGGTTGCCACCATAAAATGCGGCAAAAAGAAAGGATTTGTCGAAGTTATCAGAACTGGCTTCTCCAGCGTTTTTGCCATGAACGATGCCTTCACAGCATGCGCCAGCGCCATAAACGGAAATGCCCCAAAACTCAACCCTCGAGCCAGCAATCGACCCCATTTGCCTTTTGAAAACAGAGAACGCCATTGTTCGGGGGTAAACGCAAACACTTCCTGTGCTTTATATTTTCGATTTTGAATAACCGAAACCATGCGTGCAAGCGGCCCACCACCTACGGATGAAAATGTCTTTATTATCGGCTTAAAATGCATTTTCCATCACCTTATGTTTGAGGATATCGGCCTATGCGCTCCTGGCGCATACGGCCTTGTGTTCGCTGCTATTTCGGCAAAAGCCGAAATACGCAGCTTTGTGCGGTCTATTTGTGCAAAATGCACAAATACGCCCGCACAGCGAGATTCATACCTCGACCAAAATGGCACGCATCTGTTCATCGGTCAATCTCAATTCATGGGTGCCAATATGGATAATAACCCCCTCAGCTGTAGTCAGAGTCTTGGTTATCACCACATTCGGCAAGATCCCCATGTCAAGGATGGCCTGTCTGTGCGAACCTTTAGCCCGTATTTGTTTGACAGTTACCGAAGTATGATCAGCGACTTCATCCAATGTCTTAAAATTCTCAAGGATGGCAGCATATTCAGCACTCTCATGTTCACGGCATGATTTATCGCACGTGCCAGAGATAAACCGTGGACAGATCGAAAGCGACTCAAAAAACCGCACAAAACGATCCATCCCTTCATCCGAGAGTGCATGTTCAAGGCCACATGCCTCCTCTTTGGCCTTATCTTCGGGCATTCCCAGAATATCATGAAAGAACTGGAACAGCAGCACATGGCGCGCATATACACGCCTTGCAGCTGTTTTACCTTCTTCTGTCAGACGGATGGATTCGCGCTGAACATACTTAAGGAATCCCATTTCCGAAAGACGTTTGAGGGCAGGTGTAACAGAGGATGCCTTCACTGAGCGAGCAAGTGCGATATCACGCACACGTGCCTCCTGTGCAGAGCCCTGTTGCAAAAGGTAAATTGTCTCTAAATAATCTTCGAGGGATGATGTCAGATTCGCTGTCATGCATGCTCCTGGTTATGATTCACGTCCCCTTCTCCCAAGATGATTTTACACGAATTAGGATAAAAATGTCACATGTTCGAAAAGAATTAATGACTCAATCCACGGGCGAATATAAAGTGAGTTGGGAGAACGATAGGCAAATTCAGCTATATCCTGATCTGTTTCTACCAGTGCAATTTCTTCATGCAGCATCGACCAGTGATGCATATCCAACAATTTCGACGGTACAATTTGTGTCTTTAGGATATCCACGCTTTCATTATGGTTAAAACGCGGATAGCCGCAGGAACTGTAAATATCGACCTGAGAATCATTCGGTTCTTTATCCTGCTCTTTCATGTTGTAATACAGGAAGTACAACGCCTCGGGCACATGAGTCCGCGCAATACCATGCGTCTCAAAATCAATCACGCCATCACGATACTGCGCATCTCTCGCCAGATTGGCCAATCCTTCATGGGATAGACACTCCACACTCGCCATACTTCCTGTAATCAGTGGCATATCTAAAAAACTGTGCAAAGCCTTTATCGCAAATCGGGATAATGATTTAGAAATGCGGGTACTGACTGTCTTTAAAATCCCCTCACCATCGATCATGCATAAACGATATTTTTCGACACCACAGATTGCATGAGATGACCCGTTAAAACAGGAACAAAGAAAATAACGCGAAACGAGATTATCGAGCAGATGCTGCATTTTTGGGGTACCTCCCCGAAGACGCGATTCTGTGTACATCATGTTAGCTCCTCCCTGACTATACCCTAACATGACAAATGGCCCCGTAATTTTCTCGATTTCTTCAACGATCTTATCGGCATTATAATCGATTGGCTTAACAGTTCCCGTGTCCGTTCGCACAATCTTTAATCCGAAATCCCGCTTCAAACGCTCAAATGCCGAAGCCAGTTCGTGACCCGCTTCGCCTGCCGTTATGACCCCCATCGCAGTCACAAGTGTCAAATCAATCGGCGATTTACGGGGACGCGGTACAAACCAGATCAAAGGATCTGACAAAAGAGGGGCATGATCCGATTCCACAGCATATACGGCATGCACAATTCCCTCAATACGCTCATTTCTGGGCATTATCTCAATTTCATCCGTCGATGCAAGACCAAGAAAATGTGCAAACCACCCTCTTGAATCATCGACGTCTTCCAATAGCTCATCTTCAACTGCCGCAACACGAAGTCCTTCATACACACGTTGGTACAAGCCGTTCATGACCGGCAATTCCCAGGCACGCGGATGCACTTTCATAAGTGCTTTCGATTGCTCAATCACAGACTGCCAAATGGACTGCGCTTCCAAAAAACGAGAACGATCCGTACCTTCGAGAGAAATCATTGGTCGTGTCAATTCATCGGCATGCTCTATGGCATGCGCAAGAGCATCGACACACACACCTACACACCCCTCATCCAAATTCATTCCAGGTAAAATAGCTTTTGGGGTGATCGCATTCGACGGTACATCCGAAGTCTCAAAACGATAGGAATGCATGCGAAGCAAAGCCGCACAATAGAGCTCATTGGAATTCACTATCTGATCGGCAATCTCAAAGATTCTGCCAATATAACTTCCAGAAGGGTTCGTACTCCAGGGAGCATAATCCTCAGGTTTGGGGAAGGATATTCCTGTCAGTTCAGTTAAAGCTTTCTCACGATCCACTCGCTCCCGAAGCAGGTTCTGTTCCTGAGAAAGCCACCCCATTAACATGCCTACTAACGCCCGAGTGCTATGCTGGCCAATTTCATACATCACAGCCATTGCATAAGTTTTTCCCCGCGAAATGAGATAATCGAACAAACGCGCCTGATTAAGCTGTACAAACAATCCGTGATAACGACTGGAAATTCCTGCTGAAATCAAGCGTGCCAAATCGATCGGCGCTAGCCACGTGCAAAAACACCTGGAAATGTCTGTTTCCAAATTGGCTTCTTCTACTTCCTGCAAACACTCGCGCTCTCCCGTAAGCAGCAGATCCAGAAAAACATCGATATTAAAATCCTGAATGAAAAAAGTACCCTCGCGAGGCTCCAAATTTAAAATCCGCTTTTTTATATCAAGCAATTTGGCAATCTTGACACGCATCTGATCATCCTCAAATAATTCCGGACGATGATGCAGCAACCACTCAATTTGCTCCGGCTGATAACCACCGGCATAATTTAAAAACCGCTTCGCAAGATCTCGCGCTTCAACAGGCGAATCATACAATTCATTGGCCGTAGGAAGCATCGATATTTCCTGCAAATAGGATGGTTCATCACACAATGCCAGACGATGTGTCACTTCTGGACGTTCATAGTGAACGGGAGAAAAGACTTTGTGTACCCATCGCAAAATCCCGCCCAAATTGTCGAGATTGGTATTGGGAAATGCACGATCGATCAACTCTTCAATTTTATACCGATCAATTCCCTGAGCATGCATGATGCGGTCTAAAGTTGGCAAAAAATCCTCAGCATAATCTTCATTGTTAAAAAACAGCAAAGAAAGTGCAACCGCAAGTGTCGGCATGTGATAAAGCTTGCGAATGCTCAGAATTCCCCGCGCCTCACATTCCGTTTTCCATGTCGAAATCCGATTCGACAATTCACGTGTCCATGACCAGAACGGGAAAATCGCCACTTCGGCAATCTGTCTCAAATGAGCCCAAAAGGCGCGTTCATTCAAAATAGCAGCCAACTTTTCCAGTTCAACACTCGGTTTTACCAGGGCATTAAAGAAATGATCATCATAAAACCCATGCCCGCCTTTAAAACTCAATTCACCATGACTTCCAAGTTTTACTGTAATTCCACTGTCAAGCAATTCATCAGGCAAAAGCAATGCATGCCCGCCAGCAGCCTCCAAAATTGGAGACGTCTTCATAGACCATGACACATCGGTCACGCACTGTGAAAGACCAGATATGGAAATCCTTGCCAAATTTGAAATGGTTTCCAGTTCTATCGGATCATCCGAATGAATGGAATATCGATCACATGACAGGTTAAATTCACGAAAAACAGTCGTAAACCGGGAATCATCCAATTCTATGACAAAAAGTGCCTCTGTCGCATTGTCGATATGAAAAGCCCATCCACCTTTAAATGATCCATGCATCCCTAATTGAATATGATGCGAATTGAGCCCAAATTCGGGAATGGGTATTTTCCGGATCATACTCTGGATATCGAAATCCAGCTCCGGGTGAAGTTCTACCCTGATTTTTTCATCCTTTCCGCGTACAAGATGCCCCTTAATATCACCCTCAAACTGGCCTATCTGGGTTTCGCAATCATAAAACTCGATGGGACTTTCACGCTCCAGACAAACATGGCTGCTGACATCCAGTTCATAGGTTTCAACGTGAAAAACGCCATTTTCACAATCAACACCCCAGTCAATCTTCCCCTCCAAAGGAATACTGCCAAGAGTAAACCTCAGGTCGAGCATATCCTTAATATAATCATCTTCGACACATAGTCTTATCCATTCAGGACGAAGTTCAAATCCCTGTTCCAGTTCAAAGATGCCCCGAATATCCTGACCAGATCCCAAAAGAGAAACAATCCAGTCCTTATCCCCTAAGGCAAGCCCAAAGGTGAGCAGCGAATCCGTGGTGGCTTTCATCGATGCATGTGCGCAGCACGGTGTATGTATTTTGTCCGAAAACTGAACATGCGTATCGAATTCAAATTCATTATCTTTGCGGACAATATCGAAATCTGCCAACAAATTCAGAATGCGTTGTGTCTGTAGATGTACGAGAAAACGTCTCCCCTCTCGCGCATCAATACTGACAGGAATTGGCGAAAACTGCAGTTCTGCCCCAATTTGCCCATGAAAACTATCCACCATGGCCAAAATGGTTCGCGCCATATTGCCGCCCTGCTCACGATCGACACAAAACTGTGTCACCAAAACAGACAAATTACTGTCAAACGAAGGAACGAGAATATCCGGAAGCTGAACCTGCTCAAAATTCCATCGAAGACGTCCCCCCATGGCCACTTCACCAGTCAATGAAAAGACGAGATGCGAATGTTTGACCAATATCTCAAGCTCTGAAATGTAAATCCCCTCGACCACACTGTCGAGCCCCTCCTCTGCCTTTATCAGAGCCTTTCCAAGCAAAGCTTTTGATTTTTCACGGGTTTTTTCTACATTCTCATTCAGATGGTTACGTTCTGCGGCATCTTTGATGAATTTTCCCACCGATGTATCCGCCAATTTTCCCAAATAAGTACGCGCATTATTCCCCACGTATGCACTGGCTTTTGAAATAAATTCGCTACGCCCCAAACCAGATTTTTCGTTCGGATCTTCACCTGTTTTCTGTTTATTTTTAGATTTCGACTGGGCTCCGGCAAGCAACACACTGAACTCATCGATTGTCGTAAAAACATTCTGCAAATGAATTGGCCTGGAAAACTCGAGTTTTGCACGTTCAAATGTCATTGCGTTATTGACCGCCCTGACATCCAGTTCCAATTCCAGGTTAGTGTCCGGTTCTACACCAAACTGAGCAGATCTTCCCGATGCACCGACACTGTGCTCACCGGATATCAACCGAACACCCGAACTGAGCCTTAAATGACGCACAAAATCACCTGTCTGCATCCCCAATAAAAAAGACAACTCGCTTTCCGGATGCGGATGTGCGTCCCCCAAAGGATTGCCCGCCAATTTAAACTCCAACTGCAAGCCCTTGCGTTTTTCCATGACAATCCTCACTTCACCGACGACAAATCAAACTGACTGCCAGAAACAATACCATATTTTCCAGCATCACCAGCCGGAAGTTCCAACACATATTTTACACTGTCCGTCGATAAATACCGCGGCACATCATTGAGCGGCTCCGCATTTGAAACGACGTTCGAAACACTCCCATCTGCACGAATAAACACCATATCCAGTGCAAGGTACGTATTGTGCATCCAAAATGCTCGCTTGCCCTCGTTCGGATAAGAAAACAACATCCCCCATCCTGGCTGACAATATTTGCGCATCATCATGCCGCGTGACATCAAATA
This sequence comes from Myxococcales bacterium UBA4248, assembly GCA_002395385.1. Lineage (GTDB taxonomy): Bacteria > Myxococcota_A > Bradymonadia > UBA4248 > UBA4248 > UBA4248. The sequence goes on along the minus strand of DGWW01000319.1, from coordinate 22,919 downwards.
CTCATCATTTTCGATTTCTACACGAATGGAACCTGTTCCCGTTTTCGTTGTAAACTTCAGTTCCGGTGTTTCTGCCTCAATTTTTCCCGTCATTGCTGGCGGCACAATGCACTTTCCCCCAAAACACGCCAAAGGTGCCGTACACTCACGAGTATGCGTACAACTTTTCTGAAAATCACGTTCAAAACTCGAACGTTCAATGACCATCATCGAAAGCACTGCAGCATTCTCTTCGTCAGACGCGCGCTTCGCCATATTTGAACAGGCAATCATGCCAGCAAAAGCCGCACAAAATGCCATCATAATCCCTGAATGCATGGACATAATGAATCCTTTCTGTAATCGCCGGGCTATTGCGCATGACTGCGCAATACACCCGGCCTGCCTGTGCTATCTGAACGATACGCCCAGGCTGTTTATTCTGGAACAAATCCTTCAGAAAACATCCATTATATTACGAAATTAACAAGAAATGCTCAATAAAGAGGTATGCATTTAAAATCACCATTGCCAGAGCTTCATCGAAAAGCTTGATACAGTAAAAAGAGTTAATACGTCTCCCTCGAAAAATATTCCCATTCCAGCATTTGGCAAACTGTATCCCGCATTGAATATTCCAATACCTGTTCAGATTGCCGATTGCTGCATTCCCCCGATACCTTAATACACGATATACAGGTTAACAATTTCGTTAAAAAACAGACATTAAAAAAAATGATCCTCAAAAATGTAACAACGTCAATCACGATGGCATCATTATAGCGAAGGAATAGTCCTTCGGAACCAGACCAGGAGGTATCAGATGTACCCATCGGGATTTCTCTGACCACAGGAAACCATCCCCGACATAATGTACGGCCAACCGAGGGGCGGTTTATCAGTTTTTTGACCTGGACGCAGGAGAAAAGCTGAACGTGCGGTACATGCCAGGCACATCGTATGGCTTTTTTTTACGACAGATAAAGTCGGAAAGGGAGTAGTGTGCCAAGACCGAGCGAATTTTGGGTTTCGGGCGTCGGTCGGCGGGTGGGAATGGGAGAGCGGTAACCCTTGGGTTACCTAAGAATAGCACAGCTTACATGTACGTCTTAAAACCACATACAGAATTAGCAGGCATCGATTCAACGATACTCAGAGAATACCTTCGAATGACGGCTCTCAATTGTTAATGATTCCGATTGCCAACGGCCTATCCCGATTGCTAATGGCCTATCCAGAATGCCAACGGCCTATCCCGATTGCCAACGGTCGCTCCCACTTGCTAATGGCGAATGACGACTGGCAAATCCCGATTGCTAATGGCCGCTCCCACTTGCGAATGGCGAATGACGACTGGCAAATCCCTATTGCCAACGGCCGCTCCCACTTGCGAATGGCGAATGACGACTGGCAAATCCCTATTGCCAATGAAGAATAGCGAATATCAAATTGAATTGGTATCGGTTCGTGAGAAATCAAAAGCCGAGCGTATTGCCGAGAGGCAATAGCGAGGCTGTGAGGCGTATTGCCGAGAGGCAATAGCCGAGCGCACCAATAAAAAAACGCCGGAAGTCCCGGCGTTTTATATCTGGTGAAAAAACTCTGATTAACTCTTATTTTTTCTCGTGTACGACAATTTGCTGGAACGGAATTTCAATCCCTGCGGCATCCAGTTCGTTCTTGACATTCTCGGTCACACGTTCACGAACGCCCCAATAATCCGCTGTTTTGCACCAGACACGCGCAGAAAACAGAATCGACGAAGGACCAAGTTCCAGCAAATAAGCAGATGGAGCAGGATCTTCGAGAGCACCTTCGACTTTGCAGCCTTTGAGAATGGTTTCACGTGCCTTGGCAATATTCGTCGAATAAGCCACACCGACATTGACATCGACACGACGTATTTCCTTGCCTGTGACATTCTCAATTGTAGCGCTTGAAACGGCACTGTTCGGAACGATGATGACACGATTGTCGAGAGTAACCAGAGTTGTTGTGAACAAATCGATGACCTCAACACTACCGGATTGGCCGCCTACCGTTATAAAATCATGCAATTTGAACGGCCTGAAAACGATAATCATGACGCCGGCAGCAAGGTTTGATAGTGTCCCCTGAAAGGCAAGTCCAATGGCGAGTCCGGCTGCGCCCACAACAGCCGCCAGAGAAGTCGTCTCAATGCCGAAAATGCTCAAACATGCAATCATCACGATAACAAGAATGAGCCAGAAAACCGTTCTGCCAAAAAATGTGGAGAGTGTTTCGTCAAGTTTCGCCCTGGTACAGGCTTTTGTTGTAAAACGGCTCAAAAGTTTGGCAACACAATAACCAATAATGAGCACACCAATGACGCATACCACGTTGAATGCATAACCTATAAAATCTAGGCTGCTCACCTTTTCCCACAAACCAGAGACCTGATTCACTGCATCATTGGCAACCTGAGCACTATTCGAATCCTGAATGATTTCCGTAGCTTCCTGAATCTTTTGTTCGTCCATCCCGTTCTCCTTTTGTACTGTCAGACGTTCACAACCCCAATTTGGGCTGCACGGACGCTTATAATGTAAAACATGGTGATAAAAAAAGGGCTTTTTGCGTCACGTAAAAACAAGAATAATACAGTAAATGAAAACAAGACCCAGCCTCTTCGAACAAACGAAGAAGTTTGAACCGCTGTTGGCAGGCATTGTTTATTGAACATTGTCAAAAGTCTTGGGGAATGCTATCAGATAGAATGGCATTATTTGGACAAGCCTATCATGATAGTCGCTTCAGATGCCTTTTTATCATTCGTATGTCTCATGACGCTCACAGATTTTCTAAAAAAACTCAAAAAAATCGAGTTCCAGACACGTACTCACAGCCACGAAGCCCTCACTGGAACATATCACTCGGCCTTCAAAGGCAGAGGCATGCTCTTTAGTGAATGCAAACCGTATGAAGACGGGGATGACGTCCGTTACATTGACTGGCATGCAACCGCAAGGCAGCAGGGAGTGTTCGTCAAACAATTTGTCGAAGAGAGAGAGCTCAGCGTCTGCATCATTCTCGATCTGTCAGAGCCCATGCGATTTGGTTCTGTCAATATGACGAAGGCAGAAAAAGCCATAGAGGCCATGTCGATTGTGGCTTTTTCTGCACTTCAGAATAATGATAAGGTAGGCCTCTTCATTTTCAATGAAGTTGGAATGAAATTCATCCCTCAGATTAAGGGCAAAACCAACATTGTACGTCTCATTATTGAGGCCCTCAAATTTGATCCGCCCCCTGGTACGAACCAGTTAAACGATATCATGGCTAAAACCATGAAGCTCATGAAACGCCGTTCATTGATGATAATCATCAGCGATTTCATCCATGCAGACTATGAGCAAACACTCAGACACATGGCACACCGCCATGAAGTCATTCCTATTGTCGTACACGATCCGATGGAAAAGGCACTTCCTGATTTGGGACTTACCGTTTTAGAAGATGTCTCATCCCATGAAGTTTTCTTTGCAGATACTTCGCAGAAATCCATGCTGCGTGATTACAAACTGGAATTTGAAAAACGCCAGAAGCATCTGAAATCAATTTTTGACCGATGCAAACTGACATTTGTCAATATTGCAACCACAGAGGAGAGCGTCAACCCGATTGCACACGCATTTAACAGGAGAGCTGGGCATGTGTAGAGGGAATCGGACTATTCAAATTCATCTGCCTGTTCTGGCTGTGGCGATGTTTTCTGTAATCTTGTCATGCTATCCATCGAGTTTATTTGCCTCAGATGACACCCATGAAATATGCCAAACAAAAATCACTTCTTTAGAGCCCGAGTATTTACAAACCAAAATTCTGAATCCAGTCCACTTCAAATATGAAATTTCTATCGACAAAAAATGTCAGTTCCGCATTGTTCCTGCAGCACAGATGCCAATGGTATGCAACAAATCTACACAGGAAATGATGGAATCGCCAGATTCCCAAAAACAACTTGCTCGCATCGAAACCGTCTGTCAATTCAGACGTCCTGGGACTTTTTTTATCCCACCAATCCAATTTGAGGTTTCAACCCACCAGGGTGAGCACCGTTCCTATATTTTCCCAGAGATGCAAAGAGTTGACATTGCCCCAATCTATCCTAAAGAAGACACTCCATTTGATCGATTAACTAAATTGCAACCCTGGACACCAGAATTAAACACTTTTTGGCTTATACTGTTCGGAACTTTAATTCTAGCTCTTGGAACTGCCGTTGGGTTTGCAGCTTATAAAGCAGCCAAACAGAAAAAAACTGTTGAGGAAGAAAGAATTCCTCCAAGGCCGATTGAGATTTTTCTTGCCCAAATTGCTCCTCTTGCCGAATTTACCCCCACGACTATTGAAGAATACAAAACTTATTACGACAGGCTGTCTTATGCGCTGAGAGTTTATCTGTCACAGAAATTCAAGCTCGATGCCATGAGCAACACCACTTTTAACTTAAAGAAATTACTTTTGGATCACGGTATTGCGGAAAGATTGTGCGATGAAATCAAACATATTCTTTCCGAATCGGATATGGTCAAATTTGCTCAGGAAATGCCAAGTCAGGCTGCGAATCTCCTTTTGCTCAAGAATACCAATCTGGTCGCGACCAGAATTGAAGAAGAATTTCCGGATTTCAACGATCCCACCGTTCCCCCTCAGTCTCCAGCACCAAAGAAAGCACCAATGACGACCAATCCTACTGCCTAAGACAAAACCATGGATTTTTTCTTTTCTTTCCTCAAACAGCTGCAAATAGATTCACTCGAAACGCCGGCACTGCTTCTGCTTCTGGTAGTACCCGTTTTGTATATCGTCTACAGCTTTGTGCAATCCAGCGATGAAATGGAAAGAATCCAGCTCCCTTCTATCTGGTATCGGGAATATCCCAAAGGAAATACAATCCAGCCAGGCATCAAATCCCGCCGATTCCAATGGAAATGGCTTAAAACCTCCCGGCGCCTGTGGTCTAAAATCATCGGAACAATGCTCGGGCTCATTGGTTTTATATGTCTCACAATTGCCATTGCACACCCCTATGGAGGTGCAACCAACGAGAACCGAACGGAAGGCATCGATATTTATTTTACAATGGATATGTCGGCATCCATGAAAGCATACGACTACACTCTGGATGACATCCAGGCGCGTTATCGTCTGGATGTCAAAACACCAAATCGTTTTGACACAGCCAAGTCGACCATGCTTCAGTTTATCCAGTCACGCGAAGCCCGATGTCACGATCATTCTGCCGTCATCGCACGATGCGATCGCATTGGCATTTCTATGTTCGGACAAACGGCCTTTATCGACATACCATTAACGACAGACTATGCTGTTTTGACGAAACACCTCAAGCTTCGCCGGATTGATGATATTGATGCAACACAATCGGCAATTGGCGATGGAATTATGAGTGCTGTCGCAAGCCTGAGGCACTCCACCGCCAAATCAAAAAATATCATCCTCGTCTCGGATGGTGATCGCAAAGGCGGAAGAATCAGCATCAGACAGGCTTTGGCAGCAGCAAAAGCTTACGATGTCCACATATTCCCAATCATGATTGGTGCAAGTAATAAAGCTGTCCTGGCACAACCCAATTCAGGCGGAGTGATAACCTTTCATGAAGCCGAATTTCCCGTCAATTATGAGCTATTGGAGCAAATAGCGCAGCAAACAGGTGGTATCGCCTATCGTGCTGCCAATAACGATGATTTTATGACCCAGCTCAATACAATATTGGATCGCCTTGAACCAAGTATTTCCAAAGAAGTCAGACATGATAACCAAATTGATCTGTCAATTTATTACATCTTAATTGCTTTTATATTTTTATTGTTATCTCATCTTGTCAACGTGACATTGGTTCACAAATACCCCTGAGCAATTACATGAATATTATCCAACAATGGAATCATCCTAACCTGATATATCTGCTCATTCCACTAATGCTGGGAATGCTGGGGTTTGTATACCACGATATTTGGAAAAAACTCAGGGCTCACCAGGTATGCATGCTGACACAGGATCAGAGAATTCCTGAACTGAAAAAGTTTGCAGTAGTATGCACTTTATTGGCTGTCATTGCTGTTATCTTTATATTTTTTATTGTATTAGTCCTTCCACAGACCACAGCATTTATATCATTTTTATTTGTATTTACGCTTGAGATTATTATTATTTTATCATTTCAGGTATCTGTCCAGAATTATTTTTATTCCAAATATATCCCTGAAAAAGTCACACAAAATATTGATCATTTTACAGTTAAGCCCAACAAAACATACTATCGAATTCTTCCATGGGCCTTTTTTACAGCACTGGCACTGCTCATACTCGCAGTCATGGGGCCCGAAGGCGGCGAAAAACAAACCATGCTTCGCCGGACACCGCTTAAGATTACAGTGGCATTTGATCTGTCAAGATCCATGAATGCCCGCGATTTGCAACCATCCAGGCTCATTGCTGCAAAAGATGAAATTCAGTTGCTCCTTTCCCATAGTTCGGGCGATGAAGTCGGGCTTGTACTTTTCTCCGATACAGCAGTCATACAATCCCCGCAAACACAGGATATCCAGACATTACTCACATTCCTGAACATGGCCAATACCGAGACCCTGCCGACACATGGAACGGATCTCAACAAGGCACTTGAAATGGCCTTGAAAACGTTCGACGAGGAAGATGATTTTTATTACAAGGATACCAATATCAAAACACGCCGGGTCGTCCTCGTGACAGATGGCGAAACACACACCGGCGATTTAAAGACAACACTCAAACACTTTCAGGACAGGCGTATTCACATCGATGTGCTCGCCATTGGCACCGAAAATGGCGCCGAGATAATGGATCAGTCCGGAACGCCACTTCAATATGAACATGAAACTGTCATATCACGGCTGCAAACAGAAACCCTTCAGCAAATCGCCAATCAGACTGACGGCTCGTTTGTTAAATGTACAACGCCAGAAATGGCTGCTAACAATCTGATCAACCTATGGGATGCCATTCGAATTGATACCAAACCCAAAGGATTTATTTCCTCCCTGTACCGCGTACAGCTTTACCGGATTTTCCTGTATCCGGCATATACTATTTTCATTCTATTATTGATTTACCCGATGCTAATGTCTGTTATACACCATATTCAGAAATACAAAAATACACCACTGCAACACAGTAATCGTGCCAACAACCATCACCGAAAGGCTATCCATGAATGATTTAGATTGCACCATTTTAAGACATAGAAAGACCAGCAGGAAATGGTGTATTCTCTTGCTACTGGCATGTTCGATGGTGTCTGCATGCTCTTTCAGTGAAGAGAAGATTAAGGAGAGAATCGCAGACATTGAAAAAGATATCGATTTAAAAGATTATGATACAGCCCGATCCAAATTAAAAAAATACTCAAGCATGCATGATGATTTTATTTATCATTATAATCTTACTGCAATTGATATCGCTTCTGGCAACTGTGATCAGGCAAAAACCGATTTGGAAGCCATGCTCACCGAACTCGAGGCCAAAGAAGATAAACCAGAACAAAATGTACTTGTCCTGTCTCAATATAAACAGAATAAACTCAACGGGCATATCCATCTTGCCCTTGCCAAAGCCATTCTGTGTAGCGAGAATCCTAAGATAAAAGTTGAGCCACAACATTACGAAGAGGCACTGGCACATCTTTATACTGCCAGTACATACGGCATTGAACTGGATGATGCTATTCTCGACGTGATCCACCGCTGGATCCCCTCATGCGAATCTTTTATTGGTGAATGGCAAATCCCCGCCGAACAACCGGATAATGCCATGGAAATTTCCGCACTGGAAGGCCAGGAACTGACAATCTGCCCCAATGGCGTATGGCTCAAAGTCAAAGCCAGAAATCACGAGACACTGTCTGCCAATATTGAACTTGCCCCAATTCCTAGGCAGGTGTGGCTCGATGATTCATCCAAACTGCCTTTTGCCCAACTACAAATCGACGTATTCAATCATATACCGGACGAAAATGATTTTCCTATTGCACATTTTTCACAGCCACTCCCCAAATCTCTGCCTTCAAATGAGGCCTATCAATCCCTGAGCTATCCGCTGAATGCCCTTCACTTTGAAGATGACTCAACCCACTATATCCATTTATATACAAAAAATAATGGTGAACTCAAACTTCGGTTTAAATATGATAAAGATGCCAATTGCCAGTTTATCGATGATTTGACGACATACAATGCAGAGCTCGAACAAACAACAGCACAGCTCAATCCCGATGCACAGCTAAACGAGCTTTTACTGTGCCCCAATCGTCCGGATCAGTTTTCATTCTCTTTACAGGGACAACAGTATGCTTTAATTGCATTGAATGAGCAACCCAATGCACCAAAAACCGATTTACCCTTTAGCAATCCTATATTTCAATTACTGGATGCAAATGGAAAAGTCATTCCGATCTCCACAGAACCGGTATCCTCACCGTCTTCTATGAAAACCAGAATTATCCACTTCAAATCCAGAAATGAAACATCAGTTCCAGAAAACCAGGAACAACAGAGCGAATACATTCTTATTAAAAATTCTGCCGATTCATTGGAACGATATACATTTACACTTTCGCTTCCAGAACAGATACAATCTATCAAGTATAATATATCCCTCTCACTTTCACATGAATGTACACCGGACAATCTCAACCGCGAATTGCCATTACAGCTCGAAAGCATTCAGCAAACACGTCGTATCCAGTACCCGCCTGCATGGGTCTGCCCGAACGATTCCTTAACCTATCGACCAATGCTCCCTCAGGATATGCCATTATTGCGGGCAAAAGTGGAACATGTATTCATTTCGGACAAACATTTCCTTTTGAGTGATATCGAAATGGCATCCTATCTGAGCGTTGCTTCCAATCCGAATCAATTCCTTGTCGAAAATGCACAGGATGATACATCCCAATGGGAGAATGCACTTTTTATCCGCAATCAGCTTTTGCTCAAGCCGATTACATCTGATACAATCTTTAAACTCAAGACAACACCCAACGGATACGGTTTTTCTTTGATTTCAGTCAGTTTAAACGATGAAGACAACAATCCGGATGATTCCAATGAATCCAAAGAGAATAAAGAAAATCAGGATAAGAAAGACCAGCACGACGAAACACAAAAACAGGACAATCCCAACAAATCCCCGGACAAACCAAGTGAAACCCAGGCAACCGCCAAAGGTGCCGGCGAAGATACCCGCGGCAATGAATCCACACCTGATGAACAGGCATCCGGTGACAATGCAGCCAAATTGGATATGCAACAATACGAGCGCGATCAAATCGATGATCTGCTCGATACCATCGAAAAGGGACATTACTATGTCCCATTATCCGGGAAAGTAGAAGAACTCAAAAGTGACAAAGACTGGTAATGGCGAGGATTCTTAAAATGAGACTTCATACTATCCGGAAATATATTCATGGAATCCTATTTGCATCAGCAATGATTGCACCGACAGGGCTATGTGCACAACCTGTCCATCAGGACACCGAATATAATAAAGAGAACTTACATATTGCCTCCGCTCCCGAAGACATGTTTATTGATCTGAAGGTACCGGAGCACCAAATCTACCTTGGCGAAACCATCCGCATTGAATACGATGTATATGTTGCGGCTTCCCGCGGCCAAATTTTCTACGATGCCGAAGAACCGGACTTTTCCAACTGGTACAGCATCGAAGGTAAAGCACCTGTTGCCTCCAGTGTCACACTTGGAGGAAAACCCTACACGCGAGAACCTTTTGCGGTTTTCTTTGTTACCCCAAATGCGGCAGGAAAGCTTTATCTCCCGCAACTCAAGGTACAGATTCCCTATCAGGATGATAAACCCTGGATTACACATGAACCTCGAATTATCGAAGTCATCCCATTCCCCATGCCAACACCTTCCGGTTTTTCAAACGGCAATATCGGGCAATTTACCATTCAATCGAAACAATCCTCTGACAACATTCGCGTGGGTGATGTTCTCTCCATACAGACCGAGATTTCAGGAAATGCACCGGTCTCACACATAGATGTAGCCCCCTACCAACTCAAATCAAATACGGATGCCTTTAAGACCTATCCCGTCGTCACGGAGTCCATAAGTGAACAGATCATAGACAACAAGCTTGTATCCACGAAAAAATACCGCCTTCGCCTTCTGGCCCTCAAGTCGGGAAGATGGACAATCGATCCCTTTGAACTTGTCTATTTCGATCCTCAGCGTCATCAATACCAGACCATCACATCACAGCCTTTTCTGGTAAATGTTTCCGAAAGCGGCATTACTCCAGATACGGCAGAACCTCTGGCAACTGCAGAATCACTCAACAATACCTCGATCGTTCCCATCCGCTTAACAAAAGCCTCGCTGAACACCCCGCCATCATTTGGGTGGATGCTCGCGGCTCCACTTCTGCTCGGGGCAGTCATACTCATCAATCGTCTGAGAGAAAAACAGCGAAAATCTCAAGCGGAAAACAGCGAAAATCAAATCTATATGGACAAGCTCCACCAACTGACACTGGCCAAAAGCTCAGATGAACAGCTCAACATCATCCGGGATTTGCTGGCCATGCGGTTCCACGTAGAAATCGGGCGTTCGACCGATCCCCTGCAGCCAAAGCTGAATGGTATTTTTACAGAACAACAGGCGAAAACCATCGTAGATGTTCTCAATGAACTCCGAATGACCTCTTATAGTACGCAAATTCCTTTGGATGTTGAAAAACTCACGGATTTAATCACTATTCTAAAGACGACCAGGTACGTGGAGCCAAACCAATGACACTCAATCCATTTTTATGGCCCAATGCCAAAGCGCAGCCGATTATCCCGAAAGTGCTCAGCATTATCATTTTATATATGTTCATTTGGCTGCCATCCCCCTGTTCTGCACAATCCCAGGAGTTAGCAGATCTCGCCGGGATTGAACAAAATGCAGCAAAACTCATGGAAGAAGGTCACCCTGAAAATGCCCTGGAAATCTATCACCATTATGAGCGAGAGATCATCCTCCGGGGTTGGGACAGACTACAGATCGACCTGCTTCATAATGAAGCTGTCGCCAGTTACCATTCGGGAAAACTAGCCGAGACCTCGGCTTACGCCAAACAGCTCTACATTCTGGATCCGACCCCATGGCGAGATGAGCTCAAACGCGATGTCGAGATGCTCATAGAACACAGACTCTATCGAGAATATCCCGATATGACTTTTCAAAGAGGACAGGCATCCAATTATGCACTTTGGGAAAGCGTCCACAGATTCTCGCAAGCAGAACTCAGAACCGTTTTTTTAATCTCCTGGTCTGTTTTGTTTCTATTCATCATGGCGGCATATTTACTCAAAAAACACAAGAAAATTCAGATTTTTATTTTATGTGTCATAGCAATGTCCCTGATGTTCACGATAACCATGGCCGTGCTCAATATCCTGTACTATACGACGAGCAGCATGCGTTTCGGCGTGATAGAAAACAACCAGGCATTGCACACAGAAGCAGATTATGATTCCCAAATACTGCCGCCCAACGCCTTTATTCCGGGAATGACCGTGGAAATCCTCTCGACTGTTCCAGGATGGGTAAAAGTCATGCGCATCGATGGAGAAACGGCATGGATTCGTGCAGAAGATCTATACATTCTGAGAGGCAAAGGCGACAATCACCCCGCTTATTTTATCCAGTCTTCAAAGGGAGATTCCAATCTCTGAAAAAAAACGCCAGGCGTATGCCGCCAGGCATAGCATGGCGCACCCGAGGCCGTATCGGCAGCGCCGATAGGCCGCCCCAACAAACAGTTTTACAACGAAAAGCCATCCCTCATGTCCAGACCTGATTGACATCATTGGAATTTAGGGATTAGAATAACAGCTTTGGCATCCCGATGAGGGGATGATTTCTTGAAACATTGCGGAATTTCCGCATACTTTTTTAAATGGAACAACCCAAATGATTCGAGTTTTGTACGTAAGTAGTGATTTCTGCTCGGAAAACGACCTGGCAAGAGCTTTGCCAGAACATCTGCTCAACCATGATATCGACATTGATATTGTTGTTCCACATGTGAAAGGCGCTTACGAAGGCGAGGGCCCGCTGGCAGAAAGACTTGCCAAGTGCCATGCCCATGTCGACGGTGTTCGCTATGAAGTAAAAGTCCTTGAGGGACGCGCCAATCACCATGTCCGCGTGTTCTACATGGATGCCCCGATACTCGTAAAAGGCCTGACGTTGGCCAATGACGATGGCATTCGCGCATGCGCAGTCTTTGCACATGCCGTCTGTTCGTGGATTTCGCAATCTGCGCACGCCTATGACATCATTCACTGTGAAGGGCTTCTGACCGCACTCGTCGCGCCGCTGATGCGCAGGGTCTATGGTGCCAGCCCGCGCACACAGTCTGCGCGCGTGCTCGTTGCCGTTTCGGGGATTGATAACAAAGGAAATATCGATCTTTCCTGGATTTCCCGCATGGGACTGCCCGATGATCTCGCCTCTAGCGAGGGTATGGAGTTTTACGGTAAAATGAGCATCCTCAATGGTGCTTATCTCTATGCAGATGCACTGGCTTTCCCCAATGACTCCGTCCGTCAGAACGTCGAAAAGAATCGCGGAAAAGATATCGGTATGGAAGGTGTCCTGTTCGACAAGATCGACAGAATCCACACGCTCCGCGTCCATTCGGATGTCAAAGTACTCGGGCCGGACAACGATGACGCCATCGCCGCCAAATATTCTTCCGCCAATATTTCCGGAAAAGGCAAATGCAAATCACAATTGGCCAGAAAACTCGGGTTGAAAAAGAATCCACTGGTAGCATATATCGGCAGCCTCAATGCAGACGCCGGTATTGATCTCGTCAATGACATTTTGGACGATCTCATGGATGCCGGTATTTCTTTGCTCATCGCAGGAACTGGCAATAAAACCTACAATTCTGCCATTGAAAGCTGGAAAGATGAATTCGAGGGCAATATTGCATGGATGGCAGAAACTCCATCCGAAGACAAAGTCCGAAGAATTCTGAGTGCAGCCGACATTCTCCTTGACCCGGCAAAAACGAATTCCAATCTCCACCTGCTGGCAATGCGTTATGGATGTATCCCTGTTGCCTACGCGGCTGCCGCAAATGATATCTATGGCGTAAAAAATATCGAAAAACTCGGTTCGCTTGAGAATGGATTTACATTTAAAAATTATGATGCCGATGATTTCTATGATGCCGCAATGGATGCACTCGATCTTTACGCCACGCCCGATTGGGATACCATCCGCGCACACGCCATGTCTCAGGGAAAGGATATTCAATCCGAGGATGTCACCATCGACGAAACTGCAAAAGATTGCATTCGAATTTACGAATCATTAAAATAATGGTAGTTTGCCTTTGGTCTCTTAATTTGCCTTTTTAGGGAGGTGCTCATGACGCCACAGATGGAATCTATTACCCAGACTATCCGGTCTTTCAAAGAAGCACTCATTGCAAAACAACTCGAACACCAGGATGATCCTCAGGAAATTCTGGATGAAGATACGTTTTGCGCAATTCTATCCGGATTGCCATCCTTCAGAAGACTTCCCGGTGTGCCTGAACACATGGGATTCGATTTGATTTATCACTGTGATACGCCGGAAAATACCGAAGAACTCAGAAACTATCTGGAATCCGTATTTGGCGTCAAAGATGAAGATTCGCTCGTCGCACAAAAGCATGAGTTCTTCCATATCTTCAATGAATATTACGATTTTGCTTGTGAATGGGATGGCCATCCCAACTTCCCGCTCGAAGACCTGGATGAAGATGGTCGCACGGCTTATACAAAAAGCCGTGATTTCTCAGTCAATTTGCGCGATTTCGTCGGAGCACAGGGATATGCCGCATGGGATATTGGCGAACGCATCATGCTCATCCGTGCTGCATGCGCATGCGGCATCATCAGCGATAACACATGCCGACAGCTCGTCATCGATGAAGCACGCGTCGCAAACGAATTATTCGACAATTTCGTCGATTTTGCCATCAGCAGCCTCTGCGGTGCCGTCTATTTTATCTTTGTTTCCATGGGAAGAAATGAAGATGAAGGCATCTCCGGATTCCTCGATATCAATATGAAAATTGTCTCCAAACTCATGGAAGACGATATCTGGTCCTTCAATGCCTGGTGCGAGAAAAATTACAAACAACTCGCCATTCAGGATGACCAAATCCAACCCCTCCTTGGACCGGAATATCGTGGAATTACCGGCATTGCATCCGATCACATCCTTTGCGATGGCTTCCGGATTGCCGTCATGTTCCGTGAAAAACCGCTCAGCAATTCAGACTCCGGATGGCGTTTCTTTGCTGGTGACGAAGATCAGGAATATCTTGGAAATCATCGCAATTTCGGTGCACTTGAACTCAATCTCATCTGCAATTATGCACCCGATTCGATCGAATTTCTCGAACTGCCCGTAGGGACTTTCGTCGCACGCAATGAAAACGGAAAACTTCAGATCCTGCAGGATATCCCTAATCCCAATGGAAATAATAATGATCCCAACGATGGCAACGCACCCACAAATCCGGGTGAACCGATTGCTTTTGGTTAATTTTGGTACAGGGGCGACCATCTGGTCGCCCCTACTCGCCTATGGGCACAAGGCCCATACGGCTCGTCTTGCGCGGCTATCTCCGATACGCCGCGCATTTTTTCGTCGTGCTTGCGCACGCCATTGCAAATCATGATGAAATTTATTCTCGCTTCTCAAAACGCACACAAGGCACAGGAGTTCGCCTCCGCCATTACCTCTCACACGATCGAACCGGCTCCCCATGGCATCGACGTCGATGAGAATGAAAATTCTTTTTTAGGCAATGCAAGACTCAAAGCACGCGCTTATGCCAAGGCATTTCAATGCAATGCACTTGCCGATGATTCCGGACTCTGCGTCGATGCTCTCAATGGTGCACCCGGTATTCACAGCCAGCGATTTGCCATTATCCCGCCCGACATCGACGACGATCCAGACAGAACGGCAGCCAACAACCGAAAGCTCCTCAGACTTCTCGACGGTGTTCCCCAGGAAAAACGCACGGCTCATTTTGCATGCGCACTCTGCCTCGTCATCGTACAACCTGAGGATATCAAAGAAATTGTCAAACTCGCATCACTCTCAAACGACCATGCTTTGTTTGCTTTCTTTGATAAAAATAATCGCGAAATCGATGCCAGTTCAAAAGAAATCATTGCACGTGCCGAAATTGCACTCGAAGCACATGCTCCGGGGCGCATTCTGACGGAATGTCATGGAAAAGCCGGATTCGGATATGACCCGCTTTTCTACTGCCCCGAAACACAATGTACATTTGCTGAACTCACTCAGCAGCAGAAATTGGCCGTTTCTCACCGGGGAAGAGCTGTCAAAGCCCTTAAAACAGTATTGAGCAGCAGCACTCCATAACCGGTGGCACGCTCATCTTTCCAGGATGGCCCGGCAATATCGATATGACAGAATTTGCCATGCCAGTCTTTGGAAAGATGTTTTTCGACGAAATGACCTGCACATGAAGTCTGTGCATTCATTCTGTCCTTGCAAGAATTCTTCATATCGGCAAGTTCACTCTTAAACTCAGTGAACAGAATCTCGGGAGCATACAAAAGTGGGAAAACAGGTTCACCGCAAGCACGGCCTGCCTCAAAAATGAGTTTTTCCAAATCCTCATCCGAAGACAAAATGCCCGCATGCCGTTTTCCTGTTGTCAGAAGCTGAGCCCCTGTAAGTGTTGCCATATCAATAATGATATCAGGCTTTAGGTGCCTACTGGCGTATGCCACCCCATCCGCCAATACGAGTCTGCCTTCTGCATCGGTATTATTGATTTCGACGGTCATCCCCGAATACAGCTGAATAATATCATCCGGGCGCAGAGCATTTGGGCCAATGCCGTTTTCGGCCAGACACAAGATAGCAGTGACATCACAATCGATCCGAGTCAAAGCAGCCATGCGAATAGCGCCAAATACGGATGCAGCACCCGCCATATCCGATTTCATAGTGGTCATGTGATCCTTGGGTTTTAAGCACAAACCACCAGTATCATATACAATGCCTTTACCGACGAGTGCGATATTCAATTTGGGATTATCGGCATGGTACCCCAGAATGACCATTTTCGGCTGGGTCACCCCCGATTTGCCAACATGATAAAGCCCACCAAAGCCTCGTTTTTTTAGATCTTCCCCATCGATAATTTCTATCGAAAGTCCCAATTTGGTCGCCTGTGCCACGACCATTTTCATCATATCGTCTGTGCCCATCTCAAGCGTCGGTGTATCGACAAGACGCGATACCATCGAGACCGTATCCGCAATTCCCTGCAAACGCAGCATATCATTGCCATTGAGATTACCGGCAACGATGATTTCTATCTGATCTGGCGATTTATGATCTGTTTTCCGGGAAAATTCCGGACATGCACGCACAATTTCCGCAACAACAGAGGCATAGGCATCGCAATCATCCGATTCCAGGAAAATGATAAACTGAACATTATTTTCTGCAAAATAATCACTTTTTAAATTCTTTTGCAATTGAAATACATTGACCCTGGGCATGTGCCTGGATTTCGTATCCTCTAAAACAATGCAGGAAAGACGCACGACATCATCACCTGCGAGAGGATAAATCGAACCGCCTTTGGGGGGTTCAGTTTTCCAGAGGTGTTCGGCAGTTTTTCTCATATCATCGGCGAGTGGAAGACTGTCTAAAGCCGATGCAATCGTCTGATGTGTGGCTATGATGGTTAAGGGATGATGCAGATCCACGATTTCCGAGCGTTTTCGAATAATAAATGATGTCATCGGGATTTCCTTTGTATGAGCATAAAAAGCGAAAGCGCATTTTGCGCAGCAAAAAAGCTTGAGCTGCGCGGCGTATTGCAAATAGCCGCGCAAATTAAAAAAACGCCAGCCATCATGACTGGCGTTGTATTTAAACCATACAATAGCGATTAATAACCATAGACCTGAATGTCAGCAAGGCGATACATCTTATACTTATTATAATCTGCCGACTTGTCTTCATTAGGCCAAATACGAATTTGTACAAAATTGGATTTCACCCCACTGGCCAGATCAATTTTGACTGTATTCCAATCATTGCCATAAATCGGAGTACCACCGCTGAACGTGTCGGATGCGGACTTCTTATAATCGTATTTAATGTTACGATCGGCTGGATTGATTTTGAATACCACCTTTGTGATTTTTTTGTCCAGCGTGGCCGGAGAAGAAATCATGAAATAACATTGATCCTCCGAATAAGAATTATCTGCAGGCGGCCCATAAATGGCACGCGAACCGACGGCATTGAGCGTACCGTCCGGTCCGGCAACGCTCTTTGCCTTGAGCTGTGAATCTTCTTTAGCTTTTACACATTTATAGGTGACACTAAAGCCCTTATTATCCCCAACCGGTCCGTCATCCTGTGGTTTTTCTATACTTTCAAATGTAATGTGTGCAATTTCCTCTTCGGTTGCAACGGGATCATCCGGCTTAGAAGCACCTGATTCAGTATTATACACCAATGTATTATCACTGTTCATGATGCAGCCGGGATCGTCAGTCTTGCCTTCGCAAAGCGACTTAACCGTCTTCTGAATACATTCTGTCCCGTATGAGCTGATACCGACATCACTGCAAATTGTATCGAGCTGTTCCTGGGTATATGCTGTACCGTTCCCATCGCAGACAAAAATACTTGTATTATTTGTGCATGCCTCTTTGGAACAGTCTTCCAGACACTCAGTATTGTTAATACCTTTTCCGCCATTGACGATTTCACTCGATTTACAACCATTGGCACCGGAATTGGAAGCACAAACCTTGTTAGCAGCACGAATGATATCAGCCGCAGTCGAATTGTTGTATTTTTCAACAAACTTTCCGCCTTCACATACGACGATTGCACCGCCATCCTTACAGCCATTTTGATCGCAGGCATTCATGGTTGAACGTCGTCCCGCATTATCAAATGAACCAAGCAAACAAGCCTTGTTCGTGTCCAATGTCTTGCCTTTCGAGAAATCCTCTTTCATCTTTTTGCGGCATATACTGTTGGATGCAATAAACTCATCGAGGCTCTGTCCGCCAAAGGTCATTTCAGGCCAGGTGTCGCCTTTTTCATCGACCCTGCCAACCCAGACACCATTGATGGTTGTATCTTTGGTTTTACCATCGACACGATCTTCGCCGAGCGAGCCCGAACCTGACCAAGTACCTTTTTGTATTAACTGAGCAACACATCCTGGGGTACCACTGTCAGAAACGCAGCTTTCACCACGAACGAATTCTGCTGAACCCTGAAGTGTGAGGTTCAAATCGACATATTTGCTCACCGCGAATTTCATGGCTTCTGTGTTGACTCTTGCTGTAGCTATTTTACACAGCCCAATCAGTCCTTTTGAGCCAATACCCAGAATTCCATTGGCAAATATTTTTTCACAATTGATGTCAAAATTAATCTCACCGGTCTCTGTATTCAGCAGACCAACCATCTTGCCAAGAATCTTATAGATATATTCACCATAGGTCAATTTAAGCGTGTAATCTTGGAAAGACATTTGATCGACGCCATTGCTCAGCTTGGCTTCTTTCCATTTACCGACGACCAGGCCTCCCTGAAGGTCAATCTTCTCATCCAGGTAAGGAATCCTCAGAATTGAGTAATCGGATAGCCCTGTATATACCTTGTCTTGTTTTGTAAGCTTGAGATCGCCTTCCAAAGTAATAAACTGCAGTCCATCGATGGCATCACACACGGTATTCTGAAGTGCTTCCGGGCTGAGATATTTATTGAGCAAAGATTTGAGACCGCTCTTGAGAGCGGGCACAATCAGCTTACCAAGCTTCGTATTTGTGTAATAGTAGAAATCACCACAAATACAACCGCAACTTGTATATTCACTCTTTGTGCATTGATCCGTTGCAGAATGATGTTCACAGCAGTCCTTCAAATTTTTATATGTTCCGTTGCATGAGTCACTATTGACAGAACGTATCGCCTGGAAACAATTTTCGCCTGAGTCATTTTCACTCATAAAAACGATACCTTCCAATTTTTCCATAATCATATCGCCGATTTTGGAATACTTTTGAATAAAAGCAAAAATATCGTCAAGCGATTTATATAGACTCGTATCTTTTTGGGAATCCAGTAGCGGCCCGAGATTGACAACGGTCTTTGTATGATATTTATCTTTAATCAGCAGAGGAACTTCATCCAGACGAACATTGACGGCCATGCTGCGTTCCGGCGGGCATTTGCCATCCTCGCCTTTTTTGGCGCATGTTGCAGGGGTGTAGGATCCGCCGAACAAATTCATATCGGAACAGCCATATCCCACCATCCTGTCGCCATTATAGGCCGTGGCATAGACGACGAAACGATCGTTGGCATTTTTGATCTCCCCTTTAATTTCCTTCTTAAACGTCTTCGAAATTGGTTCATCTGCTCCGAGACCGCATAACACAGGATTGTCGAGATTGGTCTTGCGTTTACCGCATTCTGTATTGGCATCATCTTGCTTGGCAAACAGGAAACCATTATCGTCACAGCTGTAATTATAGGACGACATGACATAATAATAAACATTATTTATATCATCTTTGATATTGCTGGTATTCGAAGTCAGCGTGATATTATTATTGGTTTCTGTTTTTTCCGCCGCAGTTGAAATCACCGATTTCACATTCAGGAAAATAGTTTGAGGCACCATATTTCCATCTTTGTGAATATTGGGATACATGGCATTGATGTGATAGAGAGTCTCTTTGGAGCCTGTTTTAAACAGCACCGTTGCGTAACCATTTTTGTCGGTCATCGTCTTTTCGCTCATGAGCGCACCATCCGCCTCACTGCCCTTATCCAGCGTCCAAATGACATTGTCACGAACGGGCGTGATTTCCGAACCATTGCGCCATACAAGACGAACCTGAGCCTTATAAAGACTGCCTGTCACTGCAGATGGATGGCTGTCTTCGGGCAGAATCAGCTCGAGACACCCCACTTTGTCGGATTTGGATTTTGCATTGCCACCACAGCAATCTGCGATTCCCGTATCCTTAGAGCAGGAAGCCTTTTCTGCCTCCGTCTTACAGGTGTTGACATCACCACAGGAGGTCTGCGGCAGTTTGGGATTGGTTTCCTGACCATTGACCGTCGCCAAATCCTCTCCATTACATTTTGAACCTTCGCATTCACAATTGGAACCTTCGCAACCCTCAATCGTCGTAGTTCCGGATGGAAGTGTCGGGTCTGCAGTTGGATCCGGGCCCGGTACCGATCCGGTCTCATTCACCGTCGTAATGGTAAAGATAAACGGTTTGGGATTGTTCTTCTCATCCACATAGTTGGAATGAAATACGCTGACATAGTAAAGCGAATTATACCCTGTTCCCGTATAGAACTGGTTGGTAGCGACGCCCAGATCATCCGTCGTTGCGGTATTCGAAATCAATGTTCCGTTATTGCTTGGAGAGTCACCACGTGTCACCTTCCACCATGTCTTGGTATTAGAGACGAGTGTCTTACTCTCATTCTGTTTCCTTACCAAAACTTTGAGATTGAGTGTCTTAATGACGGGTACCGTTATTTCTTTCGACATATCGGCCGGAAGCGAAATGACGACATCATCCATATTGATGTCATAAGAATCCATCTCGGGGGGAGGCACAGTGGCACTTCCGCCTGGCTCAGTCACGCTCGGATCGGGTTTATCCCCTTCTGCGGTTGGCATCGAGACACTGCCTGATACGAGAACGGGAATGAGGACGGTCTTAGCATCCTCATTTTCTACTTTGATATAGTAGAAAGCATCGTAAGCAGTACCAGACCAGAAGTTGATCTTGGCAATGCCGTCGCCGTCCGTCGTAAGGGTCTTGTTGTCGCTCCCCGTAGAGCTGTCGAACATGGCATTATTGGATGGCAGTGAACCACGGATGATAGATGCAGCAATCGACTGATCAGAACCGGCACCATCCAGTTTGACGTAGAAGATGTTCTGCGTATTCATCTTGAACGTCTGTTTGACGCATGGCTTAAACGGCCCTTTCTCACTATCGGAACAAAGGAATGAATTTTGATAATTGGAATCGCACTTGGTGTAGATGCATACATCCGGTGCCACGTCGACGATTCCATCGCCATCCGTATCCAAACCATTGAAATAGCTATCCCCATTCTCATCCGTCACAATCACGAGAGAGACGGGATCTTTGGTACCGTTGCCGTCGACATCTGCCAAAACTTCGCCATTGCTGCAATTTCTTAAAGTCCATCCACCCGATGTATTTTGCACGAGCTTGCATTGAAATTTATCTTCAGAACAAGTACCTTCGCCCGTACAAGGGATAGAACTTTTGCCGCATTGTTCTTCTATCTCATCCCTGACTGATTCATCCTTAATATATTTATCAATAATCTTTGCAGCATCACATCCGACAATTTCAATCTCACCGGTTTCCGAATTGGGCTTGCTGCTGGATGAATCGAATTTAAGTCCATCCTCTTCAAGCGTCGCGCTGTTCCCCATATCGCCCAGGTCGGATGGTAATGCAAAGGTATCGATCTGGTACGTCAATGGCGACGCTTTTGGGTGGAAGAAATTGAGATAATAACGCGAATTGTAGGAGTTGCCGGTATCCACTTGAACCCAGAAAGTACCATCCTCTCCTGTATCAGCACAGTGATATGCTTTACCGGTGGATTTGCCTTTTCCATACTGATTCTCCAGTTCCCCGGTAGAGTCTTCCGAAACCGAACCTCTATTCTTCTCAGTGGTTTCGACAAAAGTCCAGCAGACCGGCTGCTTTCCAACATCGCATGGTTTGGGCTGTGTGGTCTCTGCCGTGCTGCCTTCCTCCTGGCACGTCCCCTCGATCTTGATATGTAATTTTTTAGATGCATTGGCATACAGCTGCTGTTCGAGCGGATCGAGATTGATGATTTCAGCGGACGCCAGATTCGATACCGATGTGAATGTACCTTCCATTGTCAAATCATTATCGACATCTTTTGTCCCCTCGACGAGATCATCCACACCGATTTGAGCAGGACGTTTGACATACAATAGGGACGAGACTGGGGTTTTATCCTCCTCGTAATCTACGTGCCAGACATTGATATAGTACATGGGAACATTCTTATTATTATAAGAAGATCCTGTATGTACTTTAAACCTTATTCTCCCCAAAGGATCGGGGGTCAGCACCGCCACAGTCTGACTCGGTGGGAATTGCGTTCGGCTAAAAGCATAATCAATATATGAATCTTTTTCACCGTCATTTTCTTTATATTTATCTATAACGAGTGAACCGTTTGAGCTCCCCGTCTTTTCGAGAACCACAACAAACTGCGGTTTCGTTGACGGTTTGATTTTACCGCTAATATTTATGGTATATTCAACGATCTCATTGATATACGCGGTCTCTTCTTCTGGAACGATCTTTATTGATTCTAGTTTGACATACTGGCCGGGTACACCAAGCATCTTGTCGTTGGGCTGAGTTTTCGGATTATCTTTCAATCCACTGGATTCTACCCCGAACACACTCTCTTCATTGACGTCAGCCGATGCATAACTGGTACCATTTATCAGATATTCCTCTCCAACGCGCCTGCCTGTCTCGGGTTGAGTATTGGCACACCCCAGCATACCGATAGCCCCCAAAAACGCCAGATAGTGCACCAATTTCCTTTTGTTCATATTGCCTCCTTCATTTCGAACTAAATATGCAACAATACGTCAAAAACAAACGCACCTTAGTATACTATTTTTAGCTCATAAAGACAAGGTTTCTATGAAATTTAAGCGCGAATGAGTTACTACTCAGCCGCCAGCCT
>DGWW01000292.1:2285-4732 GCA_002395385.1 Myxococcales bacterium UBA4248 | reverse complement strand
GCCGAGGAAGATGAAGGAGCCGATGGGACGGTTGGGATCCTGAAGTCCGGTGCGGGAACGTCGGACTGCGGAGGCAATGGCTTTGACGGCGTGATCCTGGCCAATGACGCGTTTGGTGAGATTTTCCTCGATGGTGAGGATTTTTTGTTTTTCGTCTTCGAGCATTTTGGAGACGGGGATTCCGGTCCACAGTGCGATGGTATCGGCAATTTCATTGGGGCCGACGGACGATTTGACGATGCGGGGTGCACCGCCGAGGCGCGCTTCGAGCCCCTTGAGGTTGGACTGCAGGTCGAGGAGCTTGCCGTAGCGGATGTTCTGTTCGCCAACGATATCGCCCTTTTGGCGGCACTGTTCCATTTCTTCGGAAGCGCGTTCAATGGCGGATTTGATGGCGGTAATTTCGGCGACGGCTTTCTTTTCTTCTTCCCAGCGGCGCTTGAAATCTTCGAATTCCTGTGTTTTTTGGATGAGTTCCTGTTCGAGTTCGACGCGTCTTTGTGCATCTTTGTTCGATGTACTCTTGGCGAGCATCGAGAGTTCGAGACGGATATCGCCGATGCGGTCGCTGATGGCATCGCCTGCGGCGGGCATGGCGTCGAGTTCCATGCGGACTTTGCCGGCGGATTCGTCGATGAGATCGACGGCTTTGTCGGGGAGTTTGCGCGTCGTCAGGTAGCGCTTGGACTGATTGACAGCGGCAATGACGCCATCATTTGTAATGGACACGCCATGGTGGACTTCGTAGAGCTGCTTGATGCCCATGAGCATCGAGATGGCCTGATCGACCGTGGGTTCTTCGAGGGTGAGCGGGTGGAACAACCGATCGCACATAGGTTTGTCCTCGAAGATTTTTTTCTGCTCTTTGGGACCGGATGTCGTAATGACCAGAAGATCGCCGCGCGTGAGATAGGGTTCGAGGATATTGATGAGATCGACCGTGACGTTGCCATACGAGAAGAAGCCGGGAATATAAAGGATGACGCGGCCATGGACGCTCGAAATGTCGGAAATGAGGTTTTTAAAGCTCTCTTCGAGTGCGCTCTTGTATTTGGCGCCGCCGAGGACGCCGTTTGAATCGAGTTTGAGTAGGGAGACGCCTCTGAAGCGGTTGGGGACATCGCCGCGGACGATGCGCTGTGCCAATCCCATGATGAGTGTATTTTTGCCGACGCCGGTATCACCGACGACGACGGGATTATTCTTGGACTTGCGCATGAGAATCTGCACGAGCCGGCGCGTTTCGGCATCGCGCTCGAGGCATGGCTTGAGTTGGCCCTGGGTGGCCATGAGGGTCCAGTCTTCGGTCATTTGCTTGACGTGCGGCAGATTGCCGGGCAGCGGGCGCCAGAAATTCTGGGGTGCTGCGGCATTGGCGGGTGTCTGGGCCACGCCTACGGCATTCTGTGCCGTCGGATAAGCCGCCTGCTGACCGGGTGCGTTGTAGGGCGTGCCGGTTTGCATGGGCGCACCATAAGGAGCTGTCGGCTGATTGGGTACACCATAAGGTGCAGCCGGCTGAGCGGGTGAGCCGAATGCCGTCGTAGGCTGGTTTGGCGCGCCAAACGGGGCTGCCGGTGAACCAAATGCAGTATTGGCATTGCCATAGCCGTAACTAAAGGGGGACGGCATGTTATTGATGGGTTCGGAGGCCAGTTTGAGGCGCAGCGCCGCGCCCTGCACCGAAAGTGCGGTAAAATTGTAGGATCGCAGCATGACGGGGGCGCTGCCGCTCGGGACGCGCGTAACACCGGCGACAAAGTCGTGTGTTTCGCAATACTGGCGTGCATTGCTCTGTGCATTGTCGAGCCCGAACTGCAGTGCCTGTTCGAGCTTGCTGCTGGCCGAGGGCTGGGCATCCTTATTGAACGTTTTGGGGAAACCATCGACATCGCGTTCGAGGCGGCGAATGAGGTAATTGACCTCAATGCCGTTGGAACGGAAAATCTGCAGCACATTGCCTTCCTGAGCGAGTATGCTCAAAAGGACGTGCTCAATTTCGACGGACTGCTGCTGATGGCGTTGGGCCAGCGTTACAGCGTCCTTGAGGGCCACACAGAGTGCCGAACTCATCTGGTTGTCTAAAATCATGCTCTCTCCTTAAAATGATTTTTTTGTTCGCCGGCTATTGCCTTGCGGCAATACGCCCGGCGTGCGCGTCTATGGCGGTTGCCATACGCCGCGCAAACGATTTTTTGAACCAATCCCCCCGGCAAAAGCCGAGATAGTTGGACGACAGTTTACCATAGAATGAGGAAATAGGCATGTGCAATGTGCAGTGAGCAATGTGCAATTGGGATGCAACACTTCAGGGAGACTCTTTAATGACAATTGATAATTGATAATTGATAATTGATAATTGGGATGCAACACTCCAGGTCCGTTCTGAAGTTCAATGAAATGGCATTCAAAATGAGCAATGAGCAATTGGGATGCAACACTTCAGG
>DGWW01000292.1:0-2234 GCA_002395385.1 Myxococcales bacterium UBA4248 | reverse complement strand
TTGGGATGCAACACTTCAGGGAGAGTCTTTAATGATAATTGATAATTGATAATTGGGATGCAACACTATGAATGAGCATTCCCAATAAAATCAGATACGTCCTGCAGGGGCATCACTGCACAAAAATTCTTCGCCATTGGTGCAAAGGCGAGATATGGTGTTGAGTTTAGAGACGACCGGTCTGGGTGTCTCAAAGGCGAGCACCCATCAAAAAATCCCTCGCTTTATGTGATTTGGCGAGTTATGGTGGGTAAGAGCAAATAGAGCCGTTTCGTGAAACGTCGGTGCCGAGCCGTTTCGTAAAACGGATCGGCGAGCGAGCAAGCGGAGGATTGCGATGAGCCAGGATAGAAGATTAAAACCGTTTGGGGAAATTCCCGAGAGCTTTACAGCGTTCAAAGATAAAGGGATTTACTATACCGATAAAACAGGCTTTATTTCGTATTTGATCAATCAGGAACGCAAAATATGCGTCTTCACTCGCCCGCGTCGCTTTGGCAAAACGCTGATGTTGCGGACACTCCAGACGTTTTTTGAATATCGTCTCGATGCAGATGGCAAGCCCGTGGATAACCGTCGGTATTTTGAAGGCCTCAAGGTCATGGATGCCGGCGAGGATGTGCTCAAAGAAATGGGGCAGTATCCGGTGATATCGCTGTCGTTCAAAAATGTTTATGGGGATACGTGCGAAAAAATTGTCTCTATGCTGAACGATGCAGTGGCAGCCGCTTGTGTTGAGCATGGAAAAATGATCATGGCCATGGGTAATTTGAGTACGGCACAGAAGTTGTGTCTTCAGTCTTTTATTGATGGAAATGCCTCGGATAGTGATCTGCCTAAATTTCTACGCCTCTACATGCAATGGCTTAAAGATGTCACAGGGCGAAATACCGTCGTTCTGCTTGACGAATACGATGTGCCGTTGCAGCAGGCAGCGATTTATGACAACCATCATCCGGGAACAGATCTATTTGAAAAAACTGTAAAACTCATTGGTAATTTTATATCATGCGGCTTCAAATCTAATAATAACCTCGCTTACGGCATCATCGCGGGGTGTATGCGCGTTGCAAAAGAATTTATTTTTACGGGCATGAATAATCCTGGCGTGATCGATGTGACGACCAAACTTCCCGATGAATACTGGGGGTTTACCGAAGAAGAAGTCATGCAGATGCTTCGTTATTATCATATTGAAGATAAGTATTCCGAAATAGAACGTTGGTATGATGGTTATCAGTTTGGTGGCCGAAAAGTCTTTAATCCGTGGAGTTTGCTCAATGCGATTCGCGGTTTGGTGAATGGCGAGGGTGAGGATGCTATTCAAGCGTACTGGGTGATGACGAGCGGCAATGATATTATTGATGATGTCATTGAACGCAATCCGCAGCATCGGGAACTTTTGGCCAGAATGATGCTTGATGAAGCCGTTAAAGTAAAAATATACAAAAATATTTCTTATCGTGATCTTAAACAAAATCCAGATGCGATATGGAGTTTTTTGTTATATACAGGTTATTTGAAGGCGCTGCGTGTTGCAAAAGATGAAGATGATTTATTGGAAGCAAATGTGACGGTTCCAAATACCGAGATCAAAACTGTGATGCGATCTTCGCTCCGGCATTGGTGGAAAAATATTAAACTTGCCCGATACGATGCCCACGCCTTGCTCCGTGCATTGATTTGTGGCGATATTCCAAATGCCGAACGCGAAATAAAATTAGTACTGAGCGACAGTACGAGTGTATTTGATTATAATGAAGTTTTTTATCATGGTATGCTCGTCGGATTGCTTGGAAACGTAGCAATTGTGCGCTCGAACGACGAATATGGCGAAGGACGCCCGGATATTGTCGCATTGGCGGAAGATACAGGCGTAATATTAGAAATCAAATGCGTGACGCCGAAGGCGTTAAAGAATGCTGGTCTTCAAGATAATGATAGAGCAAAAATTAAAGCTATGATGGCGATCAAATTGGATGAAGCGGAAAAACAAATTCGAGATAATGAATATATAGAAGCTGTTTTGGATGATGAACCGATTGCCCTTACCGTGAAGGCTTATGCCGTGTGTTTTTGTAAAAAATGGTGTGTGATGCGGGAAGTAAAATAAAAAATAATTTAGCTCGAAAGCTCGCTTTTTTTTCGAAGGCTCGAATGCATTCATTAATGCATAATGCTGAATGCATAATGCTGAATGCATAATTATGAATGCATAATGCTGAATGCATAAT
>DGWW01000026.1 GCA_002395385.1 Myxococcales bacterium UBA4248 | reverse complement strand
CGATGGGGCCCCACCCTCATCTCTCTAAAGTATTTGTATTGACTTTAGCCTCTGCAGCTACAAACTTGCTAACATTCGTACAAAAAGTGAGCATCGTTAGATGCGAACAAATCCGTTTGTTAAACCAAACAAGGCTGGCGGCTGAGCAGTAACGAGTATGATTCAAGCGGTTGCAAATTCTTTGTGAAATTTGCCTGTTTTTTTTATTGCTTGTTTTGAAACCAATCATGTTGGCTGAAATCATTATGATACACCGTAAAACCAATAATATTCTTATTATACTGATTTGTTTTGCCCTGGTAGGATGTGCTCACACATCCAAAACGGACGGTGTGGTTTTTACCGGATACATTGGTGATGGCGAGTATGCGCCTTCGAAATCGGTCATGGAGCTGTTATCGGATCATGCGCTTGTCACTCCAGGTGGTCACGCTTATCTTTACCTAAAAAAAGGCGATGGCACTGACAATCCCCCAAGGAATGCCATAGCCGACATTCATTTGCGCGTGCTGAGTCCATCCGATGAACTCGTGAGTGAAGACTCAACGACGGTCACTCTCGACAAAGCCTCACCATTATTGGAAGATATGGTTACACACATGGTTGTGGGCGATAAAGTGCGCGTATGGGGGGATTCATATCTTCGCGTATGGGAAATTGAACTACTCGCTTTTCACCTTCCCCCGACAGAACCAAACACAGGCATTTCACCGGGGTGGCCTCGATATCCCGAGCAAGGTGATGCTACACAGCGAATACTTAAACATGCCGAAGGGAACAAAATACAAAAGGATCAATTTGTACATATTCAAAAAACACTTTGGAAATCATTTCCTGATAAAGATTTACAATATATCATAAGCTATGACAGTATAGTTCAGGTCAATCCATTTGTCATATTTGAAACCCAATATAATGCATTAACCAATATGTCTGTAGGTGAGCAGGTCCGTCTCTGGTATCCACAAAAACCGGGTTATCCCACGATAGTTTCAGATATATGGATTATCGACAGATACCCGCAATATGAGACACCAGAAATGTTAAAACATCCCGAAGACAAATCCTACAAAATCGATTTTGCTACCTATAAAAAAATGATCCACCATTCTGAAGATAGCCCAAAAGTGGGTGACCAGGACAGATTCAAAATATCTATGAACTGTTGGAACTCAGAGACAGGGGATCTCATCACGACAACAGATTTGAATTACGACGGAAAGCATTCCGATGTAAAAGATAGCCTGATTACAAGGCAAAAATTGAGAAAGTGGCGCGATATTGTTGGGTTTGAGATGCCCAGAGCGAGCGCCTACAGCTGGTGCGATTCTGTCAAACCTGGAGATATCAATGCTGCTCAATGTGCGCAACTGCTCGAAACAGAAAAGACATTTAAAGAGATGGAACTGCGGGCTTCAGGCAATTACGGTTATAAATATCAATTGAGTTTTGTCTGGCAAAAGATCATGCATGATGTTTCTTATGGCGATGTATTTATGATATGGCTGAACCACAATGTCATATCGGGAACAGAGCGAGCCAGAGACTCGATGCATCCCGATCATTATTTGAATTTAACCTGTCGCGTCAGGATAGATCGCTGAAATCAGGATTGCTTTTCGCTCACTTTGCGCACATCCTGTGAGCGAGAGGCATCCATGACTAAAACAGCCTCATCGGTCGATACGATGACGGCATTGTGAATGCCGAGTGCAGCAATGGTTCGAGAATCATCGGCATAAATAAAAGTATGGGTACAGTCGATGAGACGGGCATGTCCCCTTACGGCATTGCCATCGCTATCTGCCGGAAAATATTTGCAAATCGACGACCATGTGCCCAGATCATCCCATGGGAAAGCGGCTTTGATCACGACTGCTCGCTGTGTATGCTCCATAACGGCATAGTCGATACTGATAGAAAGTAATGTTGGAAAAACGGCATCAATACTTTCTGGGTGATTTACAATCTTTTCAATACCATCGACGATTTGTGGTACGTATAGAGCAAGTTCATCATGCATCGTCTGGGCATCAAAGATGAACATCCCGCTGTTCCACAAAAAGCTGCCGGAATCGAGATAGGCCTGTGCTGTTGCAAAATCGGGCTTTTCCCTGAATGAAGCCACTTTGTAGCAGGATTGATCTGTCTTTTCTCCAATTTCTATATAGCCATAACCTGTTTCGGGGCGCGTAGGTTCGATGCCGAAAAGCACAATACGATTGTGAGCTGCTTCGAATGCAATCTTTAAGTAATTGGCAAATTTTTCTACATCCTGAACATCATGATCGGAAGGGAACACCCCGATGATGGCATTTGGATCGCGAGCGCGAATGGTTTCTGCAGCCCATGCAATGCATGGTGCAGTGTTGCGTCCAATGGGTTCCCAAAGAATTTGGTCCTCTGGAAATTCAGGCAAAGCCTGTTGTAGAGCATTTCGGTGTGCGCACGAAGCCACTATTATAATATGTGACAGAGGCACGACCTTTTGCAGTCGATGCAAACAACTTTCAGTCGGAGTTCTGTCTCCGATGAGCTTTAAAAATTGCTTGGGATGATGCTCATTGCTCAAAGGCCAAAAACGCGTGCCATTACCACCGGCCATAATTACAGCCCAATTCATACGTTTACCTCGAATCAGATAAAAAGTGCATGGGCGTGCCATGTGACGCCTCTATCGCTTCCATACCCCAAATTTTAATGGATAAAAACAGTTAAGGGGAGAGAAAATCATCTTGATTTTCTCTCCCCTAATAATCAGCGCAACAGGAGGAAGCGAATGCGCGCTGAAAAGCTCAATCGTTATTCATGGCAGTTGTATTGATGTTCTGACTCGACAAATCCACAAGTCTTGCCATCCTGGCTGCAATTGGATTGTTCCAGTTTCACAACGTCATCTTTGACATAGCAATAATAAAGTACATTCTCATTGCAGAATCCATGTTCTGTATAGGGATTGTTATTAGCATCTTTCGAATCACCGTTTGCATCCTTGCATGTCAATGAGCAGTCAAAGCCATAATCATCGTTGATGAGCATGCAGGCTTTATTTTCGGCGGCACAGTCGAGTCTGAGTGTCTTGCCTTTGGAGGCGTCTTTACGGGTGCAAAAGACCAGGGATCCATCGGGCTGGCAGGCACCTTTTACTGTCACATCAGCGGCACAGCCTTCTTCAACAACGGCATCCGATTTGACGCATGAAGCATAAATTTTGCCATTTCGTTCGTAATCCATACAGGTCAGACCCTCTGCGCAGGGATCTTCGAGTAATTCTTTCTCATGACATTTCATGACGCTGGAATCCCGACATACCTGAGCCCCCAGAATGACTTCATCACCCGAGCAGGAAATGACAAGATCCGAAAGGGTACAAGCGGCATTTTTAGGCACCGCAGAACCATCGGCGAGCATGAGGTTGCCGTCTTTACAGGTATAATCTGCAATCACGAGTTCATCCTTGTCATTACAAACATAGGGAATCTGATCGATGGTGACGCGTTCTTCCGAAACAATGTGTGCAAATTCATCCGCATCTTTCTTTTCACATTTATAGTGAACGCCATTTTTGCAACCAGCCTCAAAGGTGGCTACATCACAAACAGAATTGTCGTCCACAACCAATTCGTCCCTGTCGTTGCAAACGTAGCGAACACCATGAATGTCGAGTGTGGCAGATTCTACAATTTCTCCGTATTTATCGGTGCTCTGAATGTCACAGTGGAGAATCATCCCTCGTTCGCATGTATTTTGGAAATTGGCATCACAGCGTGCGTTATGGCTGTCCCCACCACAGGCATTAAAAGTCGCAGCCAGACCAAACAACGAAATCATAAGGGCTAATTTTTTCATGATTATGTCTCCTCGATATGAAATTGAGTAAAAATTCTTCGCTGACGCTTTAGCGTCTCACCGAACGTATCACAAAAGCAATTTTGATGCCAAAAACGAACACACAATATCTTTGATCCGAAAAATAAAAAAAGCGGCGTATCTGCCCCGCAGATAGCCGCTTTAAAAGCGCAGCGTATTTGGGCTTTGCCCAAATAGCGCGCTGTCTAAAACTTCATAATCTGAGTTGGATCATCATCTTCATCGTCTTTGGATAAATCGACACAGGATTCAATCGAAGATGCTGCATTTTCCAGTTCCATGGCATGTTCTCTGGCCAATTTTGCAGCATTTTTTGCTTCAATGGCTGCCTGCTCTGCCGTTTTTGCATCATTATGCGCATTTTCATCGTGATGCTCTGTGCCATACTGGTTGGCAAATTCCCGTGCCTTATCGGCATGGGACTGAGCTTCTTTTGCGGCAATTTCTGCACGAATTGCTTCCTGTGCAGCCTTGGCAGCCTCGGCCTCAGCATGGCGAAGTTTTTTAATGAGTTTGAGGTCGACTTCCTCGCGGCTTCTGAATCCCTCACCGATGACTTCATGAACATTGGATAAAATCAGGAAAGCATTGGGATCCAACTCGCGGATGTGAGGTGCAAGAACGCGTGCATCACTCGGGCTGACGATCGTCATCAGAACTTCCTTGTCCTGTTTGGTGTACATCCCTCGCGCATAAAATGCCGTCACACCGCGGTCAAGATGCTTGATGATATAGTCCGAAATCTCTTCATTCTTATTGCTGAATATCATCATATTCTTGGCATAGTCCAAACCATAGATAATGCGGTCAATGATGACGCTTGTAAGGCAGAGATGGAATGCAGCGTAACACATCAGCACAAGCGCAGGCGGGCGATTGGGATCATGTTGAAGATAAAGCACAATTGTCGCAATAAGAACGACAATAAGATCCACGATGATGAGCGAAGTGCCCGGCGTCATTCCAAAACGCTTTTTCAAGATTGCTGCAACGATTTCGGATCCGGCTGTCGTCCCTTTGAATTTAAATACAAGCCCCAGACCCACACCGACAAACACGGTACCGATGATAATGGCAAACAGAAAATCTTTCTCCATGAGATGACGGATCGGTGCGGAATTCTGCAAATCCAAAAAATTCAGATAGTCCTTAATAAACGGAATTTGAATTTCGCCTCTCAGAAAATCGATAAAAATGGCATTCGTCGAAAATCCATAAAATGTTCGAACGCCAAATGTGTTCCCCAATTCGACAATGCCCCAGATAAACAGAGGAACATTCAAAAGCCATATCAGAGTACCAACAGAGAGCTTAGGCCATATAAAGTTTATGGCCATCGACAAGCCTGTGACCCCTCCAGGAACGACGTCGGCCTCAACCATAAATAAACCAAGACCGATGGCCGCGATAAAGCTGCCAACCGTAATCATGAAATAATCAAAAATGACCGAAATTTTCTGTGATAAAAGCACTTTATTGCTCCTCCATCGCAACAAGAACAATCAAGGCCTTTTAAACGGATTTGACGTCCGTTTCGAGAAAAAAGTGTCCTCCTTTCAGAATGACCGAAATTAATCCACAACAGGCATAGTTTTTGATATATGGAGTAGGAGGGGGCTATCACTCTCAGAAAACCATGGAGGATTACCATGACAACACATAAAATGATTAGAAAATTAGCCTGTTTTGCATCTCTGGGGTTTGCGCTGTACTGTTCGCCAGCTTTGGCTCAGATGCCAGATGCCAAAACGCCCAATATTACTCAGCCTGCAAATGACTATATTGCTCAGGCCGCAAAAAATAACGAAAATGCCAACGCCAAAGGTTCAGTCTCTGCCGATGCACGCCAATATGTCGATGCCATTCAGGCTTATTATGACCGGGCTAAAACGTATTCTGCTTCATTTGAACAGGATTACGAAACGGTCGATGGCGTCAAGAAACAATCGTCCGGAGTCGTCTGGTTCAAAAAACCCGGTATGATGCGCTGGGATTATGAAAAACCGGAATCCCGTTTTCTCATCAGTGATGGCAATTATATGTGGTCATGGGAGCCCGTCTATCGCCAGTACTGTAAACAGAGCCTGGCGGGGTCACAACTTCCCACGGCACTTTCTTTCTTGTCCGGAAAAGGCAAAATCGAGGATGACTTCTCGGTCAAACTCGGAAAAGTCAAAGACAATCAGGTGACGATTGAACTGACACCTGTCGTTCCATCCATGGCTTTCGAAAAGATTAAATTTGAAATCCTGATGCCAACTGGTAAAGTATACCGGGCGCAAATCTTCGACGCCATGGGCAATGTCAACCGCATTACGTTCAAATCGCCTGAAATCAATGCCGAACTGCAAGACAGCTCATTCCTGTTCAACCCGCCTGCCGATGCCAAACACATCTGCGAATAACATTCAACCGGAATGATGATGAAAAACGATTTCATGATGCCGTTATTCAAATGTTGTGTGCTGCTTTCCTGTTACAGCTTCGTCTTTTGGGGATGTGCCAGTGTAACCGATACTTCAGATGAAAGTTCGACACCCGATACAAATTGCGAGGGGGATGAATGCGAAACGACTTGTACTGGAAGCGACTGTGACGGGGATGAATGCAAGAAAGACAGCGATTGCACGGGAGATCTGGTTTGCACAGCAGGCAAATGCACGAACAAGGAACAGACCGATCCACCTATTGTGACAGATACATGCCCCAGCGAAGATTACAACGCATGTGATAACACAGGGACAAAGCGGCTTTATTGCAAGAAGGGAAAAATTGAGTCCGAAATTTGCAAAGATGGATGCCAAAGCGGCGAATGCGTTATTCCAAATTACACCAATAATAGCTGCGACAATCCCTACGTTGTACAGCCAAATAAGGTTGTTGTGGGATCGACCGAATCCGGAGCCTCCTATACGCCTTCTCTTTGCAGCTCCAAGCTTAAACCCATGATGGGCGTTTTTAAACTCGAAGTGCCCACAACTGGAAGATATGAAATCTCCATCAGCAATAAATCTACAAATAGCTGGGGTAACTTACTGGCAACAGAATGCCCTATGGATAATATTATTTCAGACAATTGTCCGGCCGAAGGCCCCGATGACAAATTTATTCAATATATGAGCGCAGGGGATTATTATCTTTTTGTTGCACCGGCCAACCTGCTGGCAAGCCACTTTGAGGCGAGCGTTTCGTTTGTACAAAAAGATGGAAAATTCTGTGGATACACAGGCAAACTCAATCCCTTGGAATTTAAAAATGATGTCTGGGAACAGGATGATGAAATAACAGATCCTGTTTCTTTGCAAAATTGGGATGAATGGCATGGATGCTCAAGCAACGTTGCTGGTGTTGAAAAAGCTTATATTATCACGGTAAACAAAAAAAGCACTATCAAGGCCGAACTTACAATCCAAGTCGAAGATGGAGACGAAGCTCCCGGAACATTTGCACTTCATACATTTAAATGTTCCAACACCTGGGATAACGGCGGAAGCGGCAATCCTGATCACTGTTCGAGCGGTTCTCCCAATAAAACAATCGAACTGTCACAAGATGTTGACGTTGGATCCATTATACTTTTTGTAGATTCTGACAGACAAACCTCATATAAATATCATTTAAAAGTGACACGTTCTGATGCCAAATAATATATAGGAATGTGGTGTCTGTTTCACACGCCACCTTACCGGCCTATCTCGCCATGCTCGATACGGCCTTTGCGCACGGCTATCTCACAATGTTCGATACGCCGTGCGTTATAATTTGGGGACATACATTTCTAAATGTATATCCAAAAATCACCCTATATATTACTTACAAAGGAAATGCCATCACAAATGCAGTGCCGTGCGGCTCTACAGCATGCCAGGTAATGGATGCACGATGCTCATCTATAATTTTTTTGACAATCGAAAGACCAAGCCCCGTGCCGCCTTTTTTGCCACTCGTAACAAAGGCATCAAACAAAGTCTTTTCGATATGAGATGGAATGCCCGGGCCATTATCTTCAATGCTGATATAAGCATGCATCTCATCGGCATAGCTCGAAATGACAATCTTGCCATCATGATCAATGGCTTCCATGGCATTTTTGGCAAGGTTGACGATAACGCGCTGAAGTTTCACAAAATCGTAGGGAATCGATCCCTTAAACCTCTCATCACATTGAATCGTGACATTCCGACGTTCACCCTCCGTCTTTAACAACTCAACAGCAGATTCGATAACTTTGCCCAATGGCATTTTTATAAGCATTATCGTCGATTCTCCACGTGCAAACTGGAGAATTTCTGAACTCATATTTTTGAGCGTTTCAACTTGGCGATCGACGACTTCCGCATAACTGGCGCGCTTTTCCTGATCATTCTGCACTGTCATGAGCTCAACATAACCAGAAATATTCGCCAAAGGCGTTTTCATATCGTGCAGAAGTGACGAAAGCATTTGGCCAATGGTAAAGAGGCGTTGTTTCTTTTCGTTTTCTTCACGATCCAGATGTGTACCAATCGATGGCGCAATATGCGATGCAAAAAGCATGGCCAGTTTGGCGTCCGATGTCGAAAATGCTCCAAGTGCCGGATTCTGTGTACCCAAAATCAAGGTACCAAACGGAGTTTCATCCTGTATAAAAGGAACGACGAGAATGCTGTTGAGTACAATTCCAAAGGCTTTTTCTGTCTGCTCGGGCAAAGTCTGTATTTCACGAATGGAAAGTTTGACGCATTCGCCTTGTCGAGTCACTCCCTGGCGAATGATCGTCGATAAAAATGTCGGCAGACGCGTCAGAGTTTTTATAGAAAAAGGCTGATGCATCTGGGACGCATATAGCTCATTCTGCTTGCCCGAAATGACGATAATAGCGGCATACGGTACGCGAAATGCGGCGAGACATTTGGCAGTCATGCGCTCAATTAAAGTATTCAGGTCTATGGCGACAGCTGCTTCGCGTTCCAACTCATAGAGTTTGTCAAGCTCTTCATTTTTGCGTTTCAAATTCTCCTGTGCTTCGGATAGCTCAACATTCTTATGAAGCAGCGATAAATAAAACTGATGTTGCGTCAGGCTCACGCCGATTTGTGAACAAATCGAGGCTATGATTTCTTCGTCATCGGGCGTGAAATATCCATTAATTTTATTGATAACCTGAACGACACCAAGCAACTCATGTTGAATATTGAGAATCGGAGCTGTCAGACACGAACGCGTGACAAATCCAGTTTTCTTGTCAAAAGAAGAATCAAAATGGGAATTGCCCTGATAGACATCCTTGATGTTGCTAATCTGACGCGTTTTAGCAACATTCCCTGCAATTCCCTGACCAAAACGCAAGCGGATGACGCCACATTTTTCTGCAATCACGGAATTTAAACAATCACCCAGTCGTTCGTCATGCTCGACGAGAAAAATCGTCGTCCTTTCGGCACGCATAAGCTGCTTGGTTTTGTCGCAGATTTGACGCAAAACTGCTTCAATGCTCGCATCCGAACCAATCGTTATGGCAATTTTCTTAAAAGCATCCAACTGCTCTTCAATACGCGCAAGTCGCTCACTATCGCTTCGCATACGCTGAGCATTCATCGAAAACCATACTTCATCGGACGTGATGGATGGCATTTCACCGGAATCCGTCGTGCTATTTGAGGCCGGCACCTGATTTTGCTTCATGTCGTGTGTCATCGGCGTACCTCACTAAAATGAATTATCGCCGAATATATTGGAAATGCAAGGAATATCCCACAGACAAAATTCATTTCAGAAACATGTCTGCACATGATTGTTTGTCATGTCATTCCGAATCAGTTATGATGGTAAAAGGTGGGAGATTTTCCCACATAATAAAGGAGATATTTATGGGATTCCGAATCGAACACGATTTATTGGGGGAATATTCCGTTCCTGAGAATGCTTTATACGGCGTTCATACAGCACGCAGCGCTGAGAATTTTTCACTGACAGGACGCAGAGTTCATCCTGCTTGGATTCATGCCATGGGAGATGTCAAACACGCTTGTGCTCGGACATCGCGAAAACTCGGGGCATGGAAAAATGATGCCGCCAAGGCAGATGCCATTGAGGCCGCATGCAAAGAAACGGCTCAAGGCAAACATGATGATGCCTTTATTATCGATCCTTTGCAGGGAGGCGCAGGTACTTCATTGAATATGAATGCCAACGAAGTCATTGCCAATCGTGCACTCGAAATTCTTGGACTTCCCTACGCTACCTATTCGCGCATTTCTCCCCTGGATGATATCAATTACCAGCAATCCACCAATGACGTATGCCCAACGGCTTATAAACTCGCCTTAATTCGTCAAATCGATATGTTTCTGCCTCATCTGAAGTCACTTGAACTTACACTTCGTCAAAAAGCAGAAGAGTTCAAGGATATTGTCAAAGTCGGGCGTACACAATATCAAGATGCCGTTCTCACGACACTCGGATTCGAATTCAAAGCCTATGCCGAAGCACTGTTCCGCGATTTTGCTCGTCTCGTACAGGCACGAAAAACCTTGCTGAAAGTCAATTTGGGCGGCACTGCGATTGGTACTTGTGTCAGCGCTTCGCACGATTATGTCGAAAATGTCGTCCCCACACTCGCCGAAATTACCGGTATCGACCTCTCACAGACGGATGATCTCATCGACGGTACTCAAAATCTCGATGACTCTGCTTATGTCAGCGGTATCCTCAAAACATTGGCTGTTTCTCTGTTAAAGATGTCTACCGATTTGCGTTTTATGTCATCCGGACCACAGACTGGTATTGCCGAAATCATGTTGCCACCACGACAGGCTGGAAGCTCCATCATGCCCGGCAAAGTGAATCCTGTCATCCCCGAGGCCATGACACAGGCATGCTTCACTATCATCGGTCACGATACCGCAATTACTTATGCCACAAGCCAAGGAAATCTCGAACTCAATGCATTCCTTCCACTCATTGCCGATTGTCTGCTTAACGATCTCGATATGCTCGCCAAAGCCTGCAAAATGCTGACAGAATTCTGCATCCGAGGAATTATGGCAAACGTCGATAAATGTCGCGCAGGCGTCGCTTCCTCAACCGCTTTGATTACAGCGATGGTCGCCAGAATCGGATATGATCGCGCATGCCAGATCGGTATCGACGCTATCCATGAAGGCAAATCCATACGCGATAA
Organism: Myxococcales bacterium UBA4248; assembly: GCA_002395385.1. GTDB lineage: Bacteria > Myxococcota_A > Bradymonadia > UBA4248 > UBA4248 > UBA4248. The sequence continues at coordinate 441 of DGWW01000026.1, read as the reverse complement.
ATTGCTCGAACTTAAGCTGTTATCCGAAGCAGAAATCGAAGCTTTAACCAGTGCTGACGTCGTCCGATCCACAATGGCAGACAAAGCGCGTCACACATCATAGGAAAACAACATGGCAAAGTTCCAGGGTATTCAATGTATTGGTTTCGATGCGGATGATACACTTTGGGAAAATGGTTTATTCTATGGAAAAGTTCAAGGGATTCGTTCGTTAATTTCCTACGAAGGGACAAACGCCAAAGAATTAGTAGCTGACTTTCATGGTGCAGTGGATGATTATTTGGCACTTTGTGATGAAGAAGGGACTAAACCAGAAATTGCCTATAAAGGAAGTCTGAATGTTCGCTTTAAAAATAAGGATATTCATAGGAAAGCTGCTATTTATGCTATTACCCATAAACATAGTCTCAATGATTTTATAGAAAAAGCTGTGACAGAGAA
>DGWW01000093.1 GCA_002395385.1 Myxococcales bacterium UBA4248 | reverse complement strand
CTCAATCATTTATTGCTTTTTCATCACTTTTCGTAACCTCAGCCACCTTATTTCTCGATGGGGCCCCTCCCCCATCTCTTTAAAGTATTTGTATTGACTTCAGCCTCGGCCACTACAAACCTGCTAACATTCGTATTAAAAAGTGAGCATCGTTAGATGCGAACAAATCCGTTTGTTAAAACAAACAAGACTGGCGGCTGAATAGTAACGGTTATCTCCATGTTGTTAAAACGGAGCTTTGTTTTTAGGAATAAAAAATGCGAACAACCCCAACCAAAGTCGCACAGGAGCTGATCAACAGCATTACACGCACGAGAGTTTTCCTCAGCATGCCCTACATCGAAGGTATTACCCCCGTTTGTATGGAGGCTCCGCATGTGCGTTCTTTTAATGATAATACCTGCGGTCTGGAACGCCGCGATGGCTTCTTTGCCCTTTGTGAAGCCGGGCTCAGCCCGTTGGATCACGGCAATCTGTATGGCGATGCTGTTTTCGAAGGCATTCGTGTAGACAACCGACGCGTGCTCATGCTCAAGGAACATGTCGATCGCTGGCTGACTTCTGCCCAAAAGCTGGAAATCGTCTTTCCCTACTCGCGGCGGGAATTGTGTGAAATCATCGTCGAACTCAGCCGCCAGGCACTTGGAAAAGAGGGCACGAGCGGATATCTTCGTCCCGTACTGACGCGAGGCATCGGCAATCTCGGCGTCAATCCTGCCAAATGTGTCGCCCCAACCCTGTACATCGTCTGTTCGACCATCTCTCTCTATCCCCGCGAGCGTTACGAACGGGGAATTGACGTGACCGTTGCACGAAAAATTCGAAGGAATGATGCACGTTTTCTCGATCCAAACATCAAAACGAACAACTACCTGAACAACGTCTTTGCCCTGCTCGAAACGCAGCACAGCGGTTCTCTCGAAACCATCATGCTCACGAGCGATGGCTACGTCGCAGAAGCTACCGCCGACAATATATTTGTGGCTGAGATGGTGGATGGTACCCCCACACTCAAATGTCCTGCCCCGCAATATGCACTCGTCGGACTGACCCGCACCCTAGTCCTGGATTGCGCACGCCGTCTTGGCTTTAAGACTTTTGAAGATCCGCACATGCTGATTTCGGACTTTATCGGCCCTGGCCGGGAAGTATTCATTACCGGTACCGCATGCGGCATGATGCCCGTCACCCATATTGATGGCCTCGAAACAGCAGATTCTGCCCACCGGACGCTGATGCACCAATTGTGGAATGCCGTCCAGGAACGCTCAACCGATAACGCCGTTTCGTTCGATATCGATGCACCCAAAGGGGCTTTGAACGATTATTTGAATATCTAGGCCGCACGGGGACGCCCCTACGCGCAATTTTTTCTCTTTATTTTCTCTTTTATTTTCGCGGCCTATCGGCTGCATTCGCCGCCGATACGGCCTGCGGTTCGTGCTATCGGCTTTGCCGATACGCCCTCACAATTTGCAGACGCGTATGCCCAAAGGGCATAGCGGATGCGGCTGGGCCGTATTGGCCAAAGGCCAAAAGGCCGGCAAAAAAAAGAAATTTCAAGTAGTTTGGTAAAAAGGAAAACAACTGTTTTAGTGAGATGGGGTTGGGGCCCAATCGATAATTGATTGGAGACTGTTTTGCATATAAAATTGACGCGCGCGTCATTAATATATGTAGCTATTTTAGTATTTGTTTGCCCAGCGTGTCTGTGATGTGATCACCGGCTGAGTCGCAACGAATAGTTATCTGAAAGGCCATTATTTTAGGGACAATATTCGCAATTATCGCTATATTGGTGTATTTTCTCATTGCCCATGTTGGGCAGATGCAAATTGCCAATCAGAGGTTGAGATGGACACGGAGAAAACCAAGCTGGCACGCGGGCTGGATGAACTCGAAGGCGAGCTCATATCGGGGCGTTACAAGATACTCAAGCGCATCGGTAAAGGCGGCATGGGTGTCGTCTATCTTGCTCAGCAAACCAATCTCGACCGAAATGTCTGTATCAAAGTGCTCAATCCTGCATTGCTCGATGACGAAGATGCCGTTGGACGGTTCGAACGCGAAGCACGTGGCCTGAGCCGGCTCAAGCACCCCAATATTGTGACGATTTTCGATTACGGCCGCGATGGCAATCTCGCTTATATCGTCATGGAATATGCCCAGGGGGAAACGCTGGGCAAATACCTCAAATCCCATGGTGCACTGTCGCTGGATGAATTTCTGCCCATTGCAGTACAAACGCTCAAAGGCATTGGGGAAGCCCATAAAATGGGGCTGATTCATCGCGATATCAAACCGGCCAACATCGTTTTATGCGAACTCGAGGGTGAAAAGAATTTCGTCAAAATTCTCGATTTTGGGCTCGCCAAGCTCGCGCAGGGCAGTGAAGATCTCACCAAAGAACAGCAGCTCGTCGGCAGTGCATCCTATATGTCCCCCGAACAGATTCTTTCGGGCGTCTCGGATACACGAACAGACGTCTATGCCCTCGGCGTCATGTTTTACCTCATGCTCTCCGGAAAAAAACCATTCACCGGAGCCAATGACAACGCCATCCTCTATCATCACGTCAACACAATCCCAAGCCCGCTGTTTACACTCGTTCACGAAGAGAAAAATATTCCCGAACCGCTGTGCGAAGTCATCGACCAGTGTCTGAGCAAGGATCCTCAAAAACGCCCGCAAACCGCCATCGACCTTCTGACGGCGATTTCCTATGCACTGGATGCGCCGCAAATCCGCGCAGGCTATAGTTCTATGAGCCTGGCCCGTATCGACTTGCAAAAAGTATCAGACGAAGCCGAAACCCATTTTATTCAGCAGCCCGCGGTCCATGATTCTATCGGGAATGTCAGTGCCGTCAGTGCCGTCAGCGGAGTGAGCGCAGTCAGCGGCATTCGTAATGAATACAACGAAAACAGCATGAGCGGTGTCTCTGCAGCTATACCTCCTGCGCCAATCATTCCGGCAACGGACACGACACACCCCATCAATAACAACCTGCTTGCTTCGATTTCAAACAATTCCAAAAATGAGAGACGAATGCTCATCCTGGGGCTTGCCGCCATCATTCTCGTCATCGTCATCATTGCCGGGGTGCTCATCGGACAACATCTCCAGAATTCAGGGACTCCGCATGAAGCCAAGACGACAGAAACAGATGCCGCAAGACTCATTCCCGTATATAAACAAATAGAAGAAAATATATCCCTGGAACTGTGGCCCGAAGCAGAAAAAGTCATCGAAGAACTCAATGATCTGCCCGAGTCCAAAACGCCCGAAAACCTTGCCAGAGTTTCTGAGTACACCAAACAGATTAACACGGGCAAACTCCTCACAAAAGCACGCGATAACCGGGACATGGAACTCTACGAGGAGGCTATCGAAAAATATAATGAGGTCATCGAAAGGGCATCACAAGATATCAAGAATATCGCAACAAGAGAGAGAGACGAAGTCCAGGCGATTCTCGATAATATGGCAACCCTGAAATTTACTTTCGAAAATCGCAATGAAACCGAACTCTATATCGATGGTAACCTGATGGGCATGACACCCGAGTCGATTACCGTAAAACCTGGCCCGCATGAGATTAAAATCACACGCCCCGGTTACAATGACTGGCATGCCTCTGATACGCTCACTGCCAAGGAAATACGCAACCACAACGTCGACTTTGAACCCATCGAAACGGCACAGCCCACCCCCGTACATAAGCCCTCGACGAACCGATCACACAATTCATCGGACGATGATAACCCAAGCATGTTTGAACGGGACAAAAAGAAGAAATCGAGCGGCAATAAAGAAGGTAAAAAGAAAATAGGATTGCAGGGAATATAAACGTTACTACTCAGCCGCCTGCCTTGTATGTTTTAACAAACGGATTTGTTCGCATCTAACGATGCTCACTTTTTTAGTGAGAATGTTATCGAGTTTGTAGGGGCTGAGGCTAAAGT
>DGWW01000034.1:219-3548 GCA_002395385.1 Myxococcales bacterium UBA4248 | reverse complement strand
AACGCCTTCCAGGCGTGTCGATTTATTGGAGAATTGTCATTCAATTGCTAACTGCTAACTGCTAACTGCTCATTGCTCATTGCTCATTGCTCATTGCTAATTGCTAACAGCGTTCATCCATTCTCATATTATCAATCAGACGAACGCCGCCGACTTTGACTGCCATGAGCATCATGACCTGATCGGGAACTTGTTGGGTGTACAATTCCAAAGTATCGGGATGAGCCAGAGAGATATATTGGATTTCTGTATCCGGCTGTGCTGCAATTTCACTTTGTGCTTCGGCGATGAGTTTTTGAGCATCGCGGCAGCCCTGTCCAAAGAGTGCACGTGCTTTTTTAAGGCCACGGCTCAACGAAAGCGCTTGTTTTCTGGCATCCGGTGAAAGGCGGACATTGCGTGAGCTCAGTGCCAGACCATCGGGTTCGCGCACGAGCGGCATGCCGATAATCTCTGTAGGACAACCCAAATCCTGAGCCATTCTGCGTAAAATTGTCAGCTGCTGGTAATCTTTCTCGCCAAAGAAGGCATAATCTGCCTGGCTCAGCCAGAGCAATTTGGTCACAACCGTTGCAACGCCCCGGAAATGCCCGGGACGCGATGCACCGCATAAAATATTGCCCAAATTCTGGACTTCGACCCACGTCGACCCCTGGCCGTTGGGGTAGAGTGTTTCGACGGTCGGGATAAAGAGAATATCTGCGCCACAGGATTGGACTTTTGCCAGATCAGCCTGCTCGTCGCGCGGGTAAGTCGCATAATCTTCGGAGGGGCCAAACTGCGTTGGATTGACAAAGTCACTCACGATGACGACATCGGCCTTTGCGCGTGCAGCCCGAATTAAAGAGAGATGGCCTTCGTGCAAATAACCCATGGTCGGTACGAGGCCGATGGTTTTGTTATCGTGTTTTACGGATTTGACAAATGCGGATAATTCTTTGGCATCACGGATGATGCGCGTTTCTTTGGAGAGAGTCATAATAATTCCATAAAAAATGTATTTTCGCGGGAATGATTGGGGCGTTGCGGGGTGAACCCCCGCAGTGGGGGTAGCGGCGTATTTGGGGTAGAGACGCGCGGTCAGCACGTCTCTACCCCAAATAGCCGCGTAGGGGGCGGCTGCCCCCTCTAATGATAAGATTCCTGATCGCTCGGGAACGAACCATCTTTGACGCATGAAGCATAATCTTTGAGCGCATGGGTGATGACATCCGCAAGCGAGGCATAGTGTCGGACGAATTTCGATTTTTTGCCGTAGGACATGCCGAGGAGATCCTGAATGACCAAGACCTGACCTGCGACATCCGGGCCTGCACCGATGCCGATGACGGGAATGTGCAGCGCATCCTGAATGCGTTTGGCCAAACTTCGCGGCACACATTCGAGAACGACCGAGAAGGCACCGGCAGCTTCGAGGGCAAGCGCATCCTGATACATGGTTTCGGCAGCATCGTCGCTTTTGCCCTGGACGTGGTAGCCTGACATCGTATGGACTGACTGGGGCGTCAGCCCAAGATGTCCCATGACGGGAACGCCGGCATCGACCAGGCGTTTGACCAGATTGACGACGCGCGCGCCGCCTTCGATTTTGACGGCATGACCGCCGGATTCCTTGAGAATCCGAATGCCATTGCGCACACCTTCGTCGTCACAGACCTGGTAGCTCCCAAATGGCATATCGACGACGACGAGCGGAGAAGAACAGCCGCGAAGTACGCACTGCGTATGATAAATCATATTATCGACTGTGACGCCCAGTGTGCTGCCGCGTCCCTGCATGACGTTGCCGAGGCTGTCACCAATCAGAATCATATCGATACCGGCGGCTTCGACCAGCTGAGCAAACGTTGCATCATACGTCGTCACCATCGTCAACTTTTCACCTGCTTCTTTTTTCTTCTGCAATTCTGCAATGGTTATGGCCATGCTCTAATTCTCCTTAAAATTCAAGAGATGCCCGCTTCTTTCCTGCTTGGTTTTTAAATAACGGGTGTTGTAGCGGTTTGGCTCGATAATAATCGGTTCGCGTTCGGCCACTTCGATGCCGCATGTCCTTAAACCCTCGATCTTTCGGGGATTATTCGTAAACAATGTGATGGATTGTACTCCGAGTGCGCGAAGCATCGCGGCCGCCACATCGTACGAACGCAGATCATCGTCGAAGCCAAGATGGACATTCGCATCGACGGTGTCCAGACCTTCTTCCTGAAGATGATAGGCGGCGACTTTATTTGCAATCCCGATTCCACGTCCTTCCTGGCGCATATATAAAATGATAGCTTCGGGAAGCTGCGAAAAATGGCGCTGTGCCTCTTCGAGCTGCTGCCGACAGTCACACCTCAGCGAATGAAAGACGTCCCCCGTCAGGCATTCCGAATGCACGCGCGTTGGGACACACGTTTTTCCTGCTACATCGCCACGGATCAGGGCAACATCGTCGAGCCGTTTGTCGCCATGGCGAAACGCGACAATACAAAAATTTCCAAATTGCGTCGGCAATTCCGCTCTTGCAAAAATTTCGAGAGCGTCACAGGGCGCGTTGGTTTTCATGTAATTTCCTTATCTTTCAAGATGCCAGGGGCATCTGTCGGTATACAAAAAAAGCATTGGGAGAGTCATCCCCCAACTTCGCAGGCGACGATCTAAACCCTTTGCACAATTTCGCAAACCTTTTTTGTGTATTTGTTACGAAATCGTGCTATCTCGCCATGCTCGATACGCACGATCTGCGCCCGGCTATGGCCTGTGGGGCGGAAAAAAATGTGTTATGTCTTGGAATTCTTCACTTGGAAATCTGCATGCAAACAGGCCATACACCGGGCGTCGTTTGTTTGGATTGCCCATGGATGCCGAAAGTCTATGGATACACAAAAGATAGAACACAATTCGGGTTTGAGGGAAGACAACATCCTCGTGGACGCTTCTTTATCCGATGTGGATGCGCAATCGGATGTCTCCCCAAAAGATTCAAAAATTGCAGAAAAATCGAAAAAAAATGTCTTTGCCGATAGAGGCAAAGTCGTCGACAACACGATAAAAACGCCGCTATCCCTGCAGAAATCCTACCGCTTTATTCAACCTCTTGGGCATGGTTCACAGGCTAAATTATTTCTCGCCATTCGCCTGAGCGATAAGCAAAAAGTGACGATCAAGCAGCTCGATATCGGTTCTGTGAAGACCTGGAAAGAATACGAGCTCTTTCAACGCGAAGCCAAAGTGCTCGAATCGATCAATCTTCCTGGGGTTGCGCACTTTTACGAAGCCATCGACTGTCTCGAAGACGATCCCCCCTGTTCCTACATCGTTCAGGAATTCATCGAAGGCGCATC
>DGWW01000034.1:0-168 GCA_002395385.1 Myxococcales bacterium UBA4248 | reverse complement strand
TCAGGAATTCATCGAAGGCGCATCTATCGCCCAAATGCTCAAGTCTGGACATCGGTTTAAGATCCATGACGTTTACGATATCCTGATTCAGTTGCTGCAAATCCTGTCAAAGCTTCACAGCATGACACCTCCCGTCATCCATCGCGATATCAAGCCTTCGAACATCAT
>DGWW01000277.1 GCA_002395385.1 Myxococcales bacterium UBA4248 | reverse complement strand
GATGTATCCAATGTGACGGATATGAGCCGTATGTTTTATAACAATAAAGCATTCAACCAACCGCTCAAGAACTGGAAGACCAAGACAGCTAATGTCAAAGACATGCGCGAGATGTTCTATGGTGCAACCGCATTTAATCAGGACGTTTCGACGTGGACGGTTGCGAGTGTACAAAATATGAGCCGAATGTTTTATAATGCTACGAGTTACAATTATACCTCAAATGACTGGCGTCCTACTTATATCACCAACAGCAAAGATTGCACGCGGTTAAGTGAGATGTTTTATAAAACGAAATTATCCTGCAGCGAGGCTCGCAGTATGATCAGCAACTGGGGACTCAAGGGGGTCTGCACAGCCAATCAGCTGCGCGGGAGCACCGACTGCGATTGATATTTAGTTTGGCTCTAACCATTTTGGAGATATAGTTCGTATTTTTTCGATTTTGGATAGGCTCTTCCTTTCAGAAATAATCCACCCAATCCCCCCAAAATGTGATATAGCTCAGTAGAAGCGCATCGTTTTGATGCGCGTTCTACCGAAAACGGGGTTTCTCAACATTGAAGAAAGGGGAAAAAATGCGAACTTTTGAAAACAGTGATGTAGCCAAGGATATCGAAGCTGTATGCAGCAAATGTGGAGAATCATGGCACGTGATCGTTGCGGTTTATGATGGAAAAATAGAGCAGGTTCAGTGCAAATCCTGCGGTGGCTATCACAAATACAAGCCGATTGCGCGGGATCGCATGACGCTCAAACGCGACACCAAATCGGCAGTGGCCGAAGGTTCCATTCATGCTGCGCCAGCGACGCCCAGAGAGAAAAAAGCACCCACGCCGAAAGTTCTGGTTCCACTTGTTGAGCCAAACGATCGTCCCATTCGCAAATGGAGCATTCACGAGAAAAATTTCCAGTTAGGCGACCGCATTGAACATGCCACTTTTGGTCTTGGCGTCGTCGATGAACTTCCTGCACCCAACAAAATGTTTGTCACTTTTCAGACAGAACGCAAACAGCTCGTGTATGGAAAGTAATTAAAAGCTTATACACCTATAACTGTCATTCCATAAGCTTATAGCTACAAGCTATAAGCTTGAATGGCAATCATCCATATTCCAAATAATCAGCTTTGTTTCACGAGCATGGAGATTTTGGCGATTTGACCTTTCATTCGTGCTTATAGCTTGTATTTTTTTGCTTGTAGAAGGAATCACAGTTTTGTTGGCAAAAGCATGATTCCACATGAAATTGAATCTCAACGATAAGCGATAAGCTATGAGCTATAAGCTACACTAAATTCTCATATCCACGCAGGTTTAACATCGCCTTATTTTTTTACATATTAATATTCATTACTTATCATAAACATCAGAGATACAGCATACATTCTGATTAAGGATTCTCACAGTAACCACTTTTATTTATATAATAATAACCATTTTTAAACTGAGTGCATACAAGGGTCTTGTTGTTTTCTGTACATAAGACTTTTCCCGGTTCCGTGCATGGTTTGAGAGAACAACCCTCATCGGGAGAACAACTATCAGAACAGAGATCGTAATCAATTATATGCCATCGGTAAATCCCGTCATTGCCTGCAGAACAAATGTTTATATAATGAAAATAAAAATATTCTCTGCCAGTATAATCAAAATCAAGATATCCACATTGTGAGGTCTTTTCCCCCTCAGTCATAGCTGTACAAGAAGCAGATTCTGTCATATCATCGGTGCAGGTTGCAACGATTTTATCATCATCATTAAAAGTTATACATTTACGGTTCAGCTTATTGCACTCGACGCGAATCCAATTTTCGATGCCTGCGCCACCACAATAAACCATGGTTTCACCTTCACATCTCTCATCATCGGTTTTAGAATTACATATCTCGTCTGTAATATCGACATAATCCGGAATATCCGGATCGTCAATTACAGGATCGTCAATAGGATCATCAATCACTGGGTCGTCAATTACAGGATCATCAATTACAGGATCATCGATGACGGGGTCGTCGATTACAGGATCATCGATGACGGGGTCGTCGATTACAGGATCATCGATTACTGGGTCGTCGATTACAGGATCATCGATCACAGGCTCGTCAATGACGGGGGGAGCTTCTTGAGTCAGCTGAACCGCATATCCCGCCATTTGTTCACATCCAGCAAGAAGGATAATGCTTGTAATGATCAAATTATAATGAATACGTTTCATAAGATTTATCCTCATTACAAGAGCAATGAATCAACAACCGTCATTTGGCGAAGCGTATGGCCGCAGGCCATAGCGGCGCCGCGCAAGCCGTATTGAGCGCAGCGAAATAGGCGGCGCTCTCTTAAATACAAACTATAGCACGACTCCGCAAAAAGCCAATACCAAAGCAAGTCCGACCGAAAAGACAAGACTATATTTGGGATAACGATCGGATAAGATACTCAATCCCCATGTGGATGCGACACATAATCCCAAAATGATCGCGGCATCCATTGCAGCCATGCCGATTCCAAGATGTAACCAGGCAGGCAGCAATACGGCAATCGCCAGCAAACAAGCCGGAACAGGCAGGATTTTAAAACAGGAAATCAGAAGAGCGTGCTGGATATCCCGTTTCGAAATAGGAAGTGCGTCTATCTGCGTATTGTCGACCAGAATAATTTTAAGTACATGCCAGGGTTTTGAAAATAGCACCCATGGAACAACCGCTAAAAAAGGCACAAACAGCGATTTGAAGTAATCGGGATTTGACCAGAGCAACAGACAAAGAATGACGGCAAAAGTCGCGATGAGTACTGTTGCAAGCGTGTTTTTACGCTGATATTGGACGCACAAGGCCTCGACTAGCGCGCTTCGTCCATCTTTTGCTGCGCGCATTTTTAGTGCTTTTTTGTTATCAATAAAATCGTAATTTGCGTTGAGTACGACGAGATCTGTATCGATGAAGCTGGCCAGGATAGCGTAGTATCTATTCTTGTAAACGAAAGCAGCATACAACAATGCGACGACGAAAACGCCAAAAGTAATGGAAAATGCGGTGGATGCGGCTTTTTCAAATCCAGGTTTTAAAAGCGCTTCGACGAGCAGTTTGAGCAAAAGGGTCGACACGAGGGATACGGCGAGTGCGATAGCAGGTGCCATACTGAAAGCCATGGCTCCGAAGCTGGCAGATTGTTCTTTTGTGCCGGCATTGCCAGTATAGACGATGATAGCAGCAGCGACAGCGGCACAAATGCAGAGTCCAACCGGCCATAATAGTGCGCTCAAAGCAACGGGCAATGGCGAGACGATGATCTGAGGTATCCAGAAGGCGAGATACAGCAGACTCGAAGTGAGGATGAGTCCGAAGACGCGCTTCATCTGAAAGATGAAGAGGTGCAGCGGTTTTACGGGCCATGAGGCCATGACGCGTGTATCTTCGCTGCGAAACAAGATTTCGAGCATCATAAAAGATAGAAAAGACGCGCCGAGTGAAGTTGCCCAAAAAGAGATTTCGAGGAAATTTCCTCCGGGGCGTTCCGCAGATGCAGCCAAATCTGTCCCCAAGAGGAACCACGAGGCCAAAGCAAGCAAAGGCATTGCAATAATAAACAGAATGACCTTGCGTGGTGTCGTTTTTCTGTGCTGTACTTTTGCGAGAATATCTGAGGTCATCACTTTGGCATTCTCACGGGACGTTCAGATTTATAGAGGATGGGTGCCTGTTGTACGGGCATGTTTCCGCGTGCATTTTCCTGGTTGACGTACGCGGGTCGTGGCCCCGATTTTTGTCCGAGTACACATTCAATTTCGCGTTCGATGGCCAGAATTCTGCGTTCAGAGAGTCTAGCCAGCTGCGGGTCTGGGTTGAGCTTAAGGAAGGCACTGTAGTTTTGGTGCGCTATTTCATATTGTCCGGCACGATAGGCATCTTCGGCAGCATCAAAGTAAGACAAAGCGTGCACTTTCTCACCCTGGCAACCCAGTATTGTCAACATGCTCCAAAAGCAGCAGATCTGAAAGACAAATGGTTTCATCATCCCTCCCCAAAATAAAACCAATTGTATTCTTAACAACTTTTTATGCTGACGTCTACGATATTTACTTTCTGTTATAAGTGTGTCATATTTATGGAGGCTCATGCATCCATATTTGCATCAAGCTTCGACTTTATCATTTCATTGTAAAACACTCAAAGATCATTATGTCAAATCCCAAAGTAGCTCTCTTTAGTACGCAGTTCTGTCCGTATTCACAGACTTTTATCTGGGATGAAGTGACGTCTCACAAACGATATGATATCGACGTATTCACACTTCACAGATGCTATCCGGATCGTTTTCCGTATGATCGTGTGTTTACCCTCGACCAAAAGCCACTTCAAAAGCTTCTATGTCAGGCGCTGATCTATTCTCCCGAGCGAGCAAAGCAAATCTCGAAGAATAACTATTCATTAATAGCAGCGCATTTTGGTCCCGGGTCTATTTATGCGCTTCCGTATGCGCAGCAATTTCATTTGCCATTGATAGTGACTTTTCATGGATACGATGTCCCGATCCTATGGAACAACCGCAAATGGAATCCTTCATTTTGGAGATACTGGGCGCTCTCTCCTTGGATGCTTCATCGCGTTAACAGATTTCTTGCAGCAAGCGATGAATTGCACAATATGCTCATTGACATAGGCGCGCCTGAGGAAAAAATATTTACATGGCGTCTGGGGATTCGTATTCCCGATATTTCTACCATTAAACAGCCCTCTGTCGACGACATTCCTCAGATCCGCAATTTGATTCAAATCGGTCGTTTTGTCGAAAAGAAAGGTTATATTTATACACTTCGAGCACTCAATATTCTCAAGAAGAAATATCAGGCAGAGGGAAAGTCGTTCAATATTCAGCTGACCTGTATTGGCGATGGAGAATGCAAACCCGAGTGTATCCAATTTGTAAATAAACACGGGCTGGCGGATCACGTCCGTTTTGTGAACAATTTGCCCCAGAGCGAAGTGTTTCGGGAGATCGAGAATTCAGAAATTTTGTTATGTCCGAGTCTTGTTGCGCGCAACGGTGACCGTGAATCGGGCATTCTCGTTGCAAAAGAAGCGGCAGCTCGATGTGTCCCTGTCATCGGAACCTATCACGGAGGCATTCCCGATATCATCGATAACGGTAAGACAGGCTTTCTTGTTCAGGAGCGTGATGCTCAGGCAATTGCAGATAAGATAGAACTGATTCTATCCAATCCCCGACTTAAATGCGATCTTGGAATGGCAGCCCGTAAGAAAATGGAAAATGAATATAGATACGAAGACCGAATCGAAGCGCTCGAAAAGCACTATGATGAAGTCATTGCACAATTCATTTAACTCCCCCATTACATTAGGCTATGCTTAACCTTGGTGAATATGGATTTCCGTTAGTTTTCGCATTTTCATTGCTATGGCTTTGAGTTTGGCTCTGTTTAACACAGTGTGTATGCGGGGGCATGTGCCACAAATGATAAAATAGGCTTACCCTACACGCTCCCAATGCAAAACACTGCACGTTTCGAATTGCAGTCTTTGCACACACTCAAACGCATGATAATCCATATTCATTTGGATATCGCAATTCCAATTCCCGGGAATCAGGGTCACGATTAAATCGGTCAAATGCGACCACAATGTTTCATAAAGCATTTTTCCACCGCAGACATAGACGATATCACTTTGCGCAAATCCCCATTCGACAAGTGCATAAACATCCGACAAGGCCAAAAGGGGTAAATCAAAGCAATGTGAGTCGAATTGATTCGGATTTCGGGTCCAGACGGCACACGGTCGTCCTGGCAGTGGCTTTCTGCCCCACGATTCGAACGTTTTTCGTCCCACAATTATTGTATGTCCCATGGTTTGTGCCTTAAAAAAAGCACGGTCTTCAGGATTATCCCATGGCACAATGCCATCTTTTCCAATGCCCCCTGCTTCATCGATCGCCATGATACCGATCAGATGTCGTTTGTCATTCAATAGAAATCTTTGTATTGTCATTGTTGACCCTCTTTCTGAGAAACCGGCGGACCATACAATCCTGAGACTTACTACTCCCTTCATAAATCCGCAACGTGCATAGGGGCTGAATACAGGGCTACCGCATTTAAAACGG
>DGWW01000175.1 GCA_002395385.1 Myxococcales bacterium UBA4248 | reverse complement strand
GGATGTCGCGGGTTCGAGTCCCGTAACTCGCTTTAGCCTCAGTCATTTTGACTGAGGCTTTTTTTATTTCATAAAGCGTTTGAGCCAGTTCATTGCAGAATCGGTGTAGGGTGGATATCGCAGTTTGATGTCGATATTTGAGGATTGAAGCAATTCTGCACGCAGATGGCTGAAGGCTTCGAAACCGGCAATACCGTGAGAAGCGCCGTGTCCGCTCGTTCCGACGCCTCCGAAGGGCAGATTGACGTTGGATAGATGCATGAGTGCATCGTTGTGTGCAAAACCGCCGGAAATGACTTTTTGGATTGCTTTGACATCATTTTTGTCATCGCTGAATAGGTAGCACGCGAGTGGTGTGGGGTGTTCCTGGATCAGTTTTTTTGCGGCTTGAATGGGATTGTCATTTGGCAATGTCAGGATAGGCAGGATGGGGCCGAATATTTCTTCCTGCATGGTGGGATGATCCATGTCTGTTTCGATGAGGGTTGGTGCAAACATGAGTGAATCTTCGGATCTTGCACCGCCGAAAATGATGATTTCTCCGAATCCGAGCATATTATCGAGTCGTTTGAAATGGCCCTTGTGGATGATGTGTGTGAAATTTTTGGGGTCATTTTCGGGACCGAACTGCTGCGCAATGGCATTTTTGAGTTCATTTTCGAAATCAGATTTGAGATCTTCCTGAACGAGGACATAATCGGGGGCAACACAGGTCTGTCCTGCATTTGTAAACTTGGCAAAAGCGATGCGTTTGGCAGCTGTTTTGAGGTGTTTGCAGTGTGTGATGATACAGGGGGATTTTCCGCCGAGTTCGAGAACCGTCGGTGTGAGGTGTTCGGCGGCGGCGCGTGCAATATAAAGTGCTGTTTTGGTACTTCCTGTAAAGAAGATAAAATCGAATTTTTCTTTGAGCAGTTCTGCTGTTTTTTCGGGTCCAGCTTCAATGACGGCGAAGGCGCGCGGGTCGAGGTATTTGGGGATATATTGTGTGCACCATGCAGCAACGGCCGGGGCGAGTTCGGAAGGTTTGAGCACTGCGACATCGCCCGCACAGATGGCTGCCACGAGCGGTGAAAGAATGAGCTGAACGGGATAATTCCATGGGCTGATGATGAGTGCTACGCCCCTTGGCTGTGGGCGGATCTGGCTCGATGCCGGCATTAAAAAAAGCGGCGAGGAAGTACGCCTGGGTTTTACCCAGGTAGCGATGTTTTTAAGTGCGTGCCTTGCTTCGTGAAGGACAAATCCGATTTCCGTAATCCAGGCTTCCTGTTTGGATTTGCCGAGATCTTTGGCGAGTGCTTCTGTGAGGGAACCGGTTTGTTCTTCGAGCATTGTGAGCATGGCATGGAGTTGTTTTTTTCTCCATTCGAGGTCAAATGTCTCTTCGGTCTGGAAAAAAGTGCGCAGTTTTGTCAGGGTATTTTTCATAATGATCACAGGATGGATGTTAGAAGAAGTGCGCCGGCGTATCGCAGATAGCCGGCGCAGGCGAGCGTATTTGCGAAGCAAAAAGCGAGTCTACATCATAATTATACCATAGAAGAGAGGGAAATATTTTGGAATTTTGGGGAGTATCTTGAACGATTTTGTGGTGGGTGCAAAAAAAAATGTAACAAGTCCATTTTGGTTGGCATCATTGTATTGAAGGAATAGGCCTTCCATGTTTGAGGGTGTGTATGTTTACATCTGGATTTGTGTGACGGGATTTCCCCGACATAATGTATGGTCAACCGAGGGGCGGTTTACAGCATTGAGGATTCCGGACGCGGGCCTAGTGCTGAAGTATCGTACATGCCAGGCACATCGGGATGCTTTTTTTTTACGCCATATAAAGCGGAAAGGGGGCAGTGTGCCAAGACCGTGCGTTTGGGGTCAGGACGGCGAGTCGGCGGGTGGGAATGGGAAAGAGGTAACCCTGGTTACCTAGGGGGAAGGATGGGTTTAGGTGTGATGTGTAGTATAAAGTGGTTTTATGTGTGTTGTGTAGACCGACAATCATTTGAATGTACATACGCGTGTAAGCGTCCGTGATGAGGCAGGTGGTTATTGAGGGCAGAATTGTTAGTGATTTTTTAGATTTTGTAATTTTTATTTTCAAATATTGTGGAAATTTTTAATGTTATCTTTCGTAAATTTCTTTTCAGAATATGGCGGAAATCTATGTGCATTATGTGGTATAGAGGAAGATGGGGGCTTTTTTTAAGGAGATGATTGTATGCGATTTGCGGTGATATTGAGTGGATGCGGCGTAAGAGATGGCAGTGAGATTCACGAATCTGTGCTGTTGATGCTGAGTTTATGTCAGGCTGGTCATGAAGTTTCGATATTTGCGCCGGATAAGGCGCAGACAATGGTCGTCAATGGCGTGAGTGGCAAACCAATGAGCGAAACGAGGAATGTTCTTGTGGAGTCAGCCCGAATTGCGCGCGGTGCGATAAAGCCTTTATCATCGCTGGTTATTGAGGATGTGGATGCGATTGCGCTTCCGGGGGGATTTGGTGCAGCCCTGAATCTTTGTGATTTTGGTCAGAGAGGTGAGCAGTGCCGTGTGGATGCAGAAGTGGAACGCGTGTTGGTACATGCGCATGAAGCGGGGAAAGTGCTTGGGTTTATGTGTATTGCGCCTGTCATTGCAGCACGTGTGTTCGGCAAGGATGGTGTCAGGGTGACGATTGGCAGTGATGTGGGGACGGCCAGGGCTTGTGAGGCGATGGGCGCGCATCATGAGGTCCGACGGTATGATGAGGCCTGTGTCGATGAAAATTTGAAGATAGTGACGACGCCTGCCTATATGGAAGCTGGCTCCATTGTCGAGTGTTATGCCAGTGCGCAGGCACTTGTGCGTGCGATGACGAAGCTTTTGGAATGCAAGTAATTTGAGCTGGATGTGTTTTGGAGAAATAGGGTATGCCGGGATATCTTGTAAAAACCGCAAATTTTGTGGCTGAAATTGGCAATGATGAAGAATTGGCGCATCTGGCGGAAGTTGGCACAATCCAAAAAGACACGCAGGTTTGTGTACTTCCTGGCAAAACCTGGATTGAAGCCAAAAAGTTGCCGTTGTTGCGAAAAGTTTGGGGACTGGATACTTCTGGGAGTGTACCGCCTCCGATAAAACTGAATGATGGTGCCCCCAAGGCTCCGGTCAAAACTACGTTGCCTCCTCCGATTGAGACGACAATCGATGCGAATCCGTTGTTCCGCAATGCAGAATTGCTCAGAGAATCCTCTGATGTGGTGGATTTGACGGCAGATGCGGTACCAGAGGAATCGATTGAACCGCCGATGCCGCCTTCTGCCAATGTCGTTCGATCCCCTCTTCCTCAGAAAGTGGATGCAGGTACGTCATCGGATTTTCAGGCCATTGTATCCGATTTGATGGTTGCAGTGGATGAAACCGAGGATGAGACCAATGTCATTCGTTCGACGCTTCAGGGGGTGGGGCGTCCTGCCTACAAGTATGAAGCTGGACCGGTTAAAGAAAACGAAGGCATTACGCATACCTGGGCGCTCACGGATGCGACTGCGAAGCATCAGGTTTTAGAAGCTCCCCATACGGCGCATGATGATAATCCCCAGGATTTAGACAGTGTTCTCGATTATGTGGCTGTCGTCGAGAATGAAGAGGAAGTAGGGGATGAAACGCGCATTGATTTAAAGAATCCGCAAGAACGAGGAATTTTGACGGCCCCCCCCGAGGAAAGCCATTCTTCAGAAAGTCATCCATCAGATGCAGAGCCTGTGGTGGATGAGGATTCGGAAACGAATGTTCATTCTGTTCGTGATGTTTCGCAGGAAATCTTTGCCCGGATGCGCGAAATGTCTGAATATTCGGATGAGATGCCTCATGCCTCTCCCGATGAATCGACATTTGTCATCGAGTCGGATCGCGTCGAAGAAGAACGTCATGACTATCCTCTCAAGAGTCCGGTGGAGGTCGATAGTTCGAGTATTGAAATTGAAACGCCGGTTGAGTCGGACAGTGGGAAGATGCCTTTGCATTCTGGGGCAGAGGGGGTGATATCTGCATCGTCGCATCCAATCAAACGCGAAGTGACATCACCGATGCATCGCCATTCCTCTGGCGATCAAGAAACGGATGAATCCGAAACGATTCGTGATTTTGTACCAAACTTTTATCAGCCTGCGACGGATTTGCCACAGGAAGGTGTATCGTTGGAATTGCAGGATTCGAGTGGATCCGTCATGCAGGAAGCGGCAGCAGGCATGCGTGCGACCGAGCCGGAATTTGATGTTTCTGCGGTGGAATCTCAAACGATTTTTGAAAATGCCGTTGCCCCTGCAATTCCGTCGACTCCAGCCCAAACGGTTGCTCCAGGTGCCGTGCTGAAGCCGACGATTCCCGAGCTTGATACGATTAGTCCTGAAATTTCCGCACACAGTATCGATGTACTGTCGCAGGAACTGGTCGAATCCATTCCCGGTTCGAACTCTATTGAAGAAGATACGACACACCCGATAACCGTTTCTTCGATGTTTAATCATCAGGTGGGTGGAAGTGCACTTCCCGAAGAATTGTCGAATTATTTACCGGGTGCAGGTGACAGTATCGATCTCGCTTTTATGAATATCATGCCGACGATGAACAAGACATCCGAGGTAGAGGAGAGGGAGACACTTCCTCTCAGGCAGCCCAAGCTGTCAGATATCATGGCGGAATTTATGCCGGATTCGATCACATCCGACGTGATTGAAGATGAGGATTTGTTTACGAAGAATCCCGGTGAGGTTTCTCAGCTTCAGACGTTGAAAATGTTCAACAAGGAGCTTGAAAATTCGCCAGTAGTGCAGCCAGAGTCTCCCCGTGTAGAAGAAGTCGGTGTGAGTGAGACGTTGCAGCCGTCAGCATCCGATTCAGCCGAGCAGGTGCGGCCGCGAACGAGGTTTAAAAAGATTGCGCACCGTGGCCGATCGGGAAGCATGGAGTTGGATCATGTGCATGATCATCATCAGCAGGATCCAGATGAAGTTCCGACGGGAGATTTTCCCGATATCAGCCAGGAATTAAAAGCTGCTCGCGCGGCCGTAGAGGCTGCTCAAAAAGCAGCAAGTGAGAATGGCAAGCTCGACAAGGTGATTCTTGAGCGTGCGGCATCTCTCGTGGAAGCGCTCGAATCGGCGCAAAAGCGTTCGTTATCCAGTGTCATGCCTGTGGTGAGGGAGCATAATGAGATAAAGGTGAACCCGGAGGATGATGATAATCCTTCGGATATTTTCAGGATTCGCAGACGTGGCGACGTCGATTTGCGTTATCGTGAAGAATTTCATCGTATTTCATTGGAGAATGCGCCTACGACAAAGTATCGTCCGGGTAAAGAACCACCTCCGTCGAATCGCGATGTATTTTCCAATGTCGAAGATGATATCAGTTCGTCGGATAAATTCCGTGTGCGCGGGCGCAGTGAATTGAGGCGCATGCTGGAAGCAGAGGCCAAAGCCGCACAGAATGAGAGCCATTTGGCAGGAGTGCCCATTTCGACAGAGGATTTTTCGCGTTCGCCTCAGGGAGAACTGCGAAGGTTATTTGAGAAAGAAGATGAACTTCATCTCGTGTTGGCGAATGAGATCCGCGACAAAGAACTCGAAGTTGAAAGCAAACTGCAGTCGGATCCAAACCGTGATAAGGCCAACAAGAATTCAGTGACGCCTCCGATGCCAGCGATTAATGCCGTATCGGTGACGTCCAGTTTGCCAAAACGCAGAAACAGCGTTGTGGCGGTTGCTGCTACACCCAAAAATGTCGAGACGACTCACGTCACGGCGGCATACGGTACAGACACGAGCCAGCTTACGTTTGACTCGCCGTTCTTTAGCGATAAATTGGCTGAAGGTGAGCGCACCATTTCGAAATTTGGCAATTTATTTTTGACGAGCCGACGTTTATGGCGCGTCGATGGCGATAAAGATAATGTCAAAAACTACGTCGCTTTTGATATTGAGAATGTCCAGTCATTGAGTGTGCATGAAGATCGTCGTTATTTGTTTATCATATTGGATTTGATCCTGTTTATCGCCATGTGCGTGAGTGTTTATTACTCGATGATGGTATGCACCGGCGAGATGTGTACAAAAATCTCATTCATTTGTGCATGTGTTGGATTTCTGGCTTTAATCGAGTTCCCGATACTTTGGATACTCTCTTATCGAAGATATATTCAATTTGGGATGGGGTCGAATGTATTAAATGCTAAGATTACGCCCAAGACGAAGCAGGATGCGATGAAGTTTTTGAATTCAGTGGATGCAGCCCGCATGGAACGGCGCAAAGAACTTGAGAAATGAGCATATTTACAATTACATACGCAGAGCTGGAAGAAACGAATCGCTGGCTGTTTGAAACCGTGACAGACAGTCTCGATGTGGTGGCAAAGCTACTTACCGAAAATGAGGTTGCTGTGCCATGTGTTCCCAGATATGCTGCCGGCTATCTTGTTCCTTACAGTTTTGCCGGCAATTTGCGTTTATTGTTTGAATATGCACGTGGCCGCAAGAAATTAAGTCGAACACTTGTCGAAAAAATGACGATAGATTTTTATCGTCTCATGAATTTTAGTCCGATGATGCTTGTTCGTGAACATGCGTCTGAGGATGCGGACGATGACATCACCGAGGATGAGAAGAAAAAAGCAGATTATCGTGATGCATTGGATTTTGCGGCCTCCCTTCTTCCCCGAACGATTGCTACCATCCTGTTGGGTGCGAATGCTCGTATACAGATTGAAAATAATCGTTGGATATCTCCGATTTTGCTCGAGGCTCTGACGGGCATATTACCGGAACATGCAGAAAGTGAGGGAATTCACGAGCGCCTGGATGAGGCAGGTCATTGTTCGTATGATCCGGTTCCTATTCATTCCTTATTAAAAACGCTTGACAAAACAGAATTTCACTGATGGCAAAAGAAATATTGCATAATGACTGGGCTCCGCTGCTGGCGCATGCATTTGAGACGGATTCCTATAAAGCGCTGCGTGCTTTTTTAATTAATGAATATCGCACTCGAAAGATACATCCGGGGATGTATGATATATTTAATGCGCTTCACTGGACGCCGTATGCCAATGTTAAAGTTGTGATATTGGGGCAGGATCCCTATCATGGTGACAATCAGGCTCATGGATTGAGTTTTTCGGTACTTCGTCCTACACCTCCGCCTCCTTCATTGATCAATATATACAAAGAATTATATGATGATTTGCATATTGTGCCACCGACCCATGGGGATTTGAGTGCCTGGGCGCTGCAGGGGGTACTTTTGCTCAATACTGTGCTGACGGTGCGGCATGGACAGGCCGATTCCCACAAAGGCAAAGGGTGGGAGGCCTTTACGGATGAGGTGATACGCCTCGTCAATCAGAAATCGGATCCTGTTGTGTTTGTATTATGGGGGCGCAATGCACAGGCGAAAAAAAGCCTGATTACCAATCCCATTCATCTGGTTCTTTGTGCTCCGCATCCATCTCCTCTTTCGGCTCGGTATGGCTTTTTTGGTTCGAAACCATTTTCAAAAATTAATGCATTTTTAGAATCTCACGGACGATCCCCAATCGATTGGAAAATCCCCGAAACGCCCGTCGATACGCCGAGCTTTAGATAATGAGCAATGTGCATTTTAATTCGGAATTAGGAATTCGGAATTATTTTGAATGAGCAATGAGCAATGTGCAATGTGCAATTGGGATGCAAAACTAAAGGGCAACTCTGATTAATTCGGAATTCGGAATTCGGAATTGTTTTGAATGAGCAAGGAAGCCCGTAGGGCTTCACGTTTAATAGCCCCCTCATTCAAATTATCCCCGTAGTGGATGCCCTGTAAACCAAATATCCACGGTGGTTAAACAAAGCCTTTCATTATGCATTCCTCATTATGCATTCATCATTATGCATTATGCATAAAAGAATAATCTGATCTTTCGAAGAAAAAAAGCATAGGGGCTGAACAGTTACCATTTATCCATCATTTCGGCCGTATTTTGCTTGCAAAAAAGGCCGAAATGCGAGGCGTATCGGCGTAGCCGATAGCCGAGCGTCATAAAAAAATTAATAATTATCAATCTTTTGCGAGCATGTGTCGCCGGATAGAGACATTCATGAGAATACCGACGCAGATCATCATGCAAAGTACGCTGGAACCGCCGTAGGAAATGAGTGGCAGAGTGATGCCTACGACTGGCGCCCATCGAACGACCATCGCGGTATTGACTGCGACCTGCCAAAAGAAAATGGCCGCAATTCCGATTGCGAGCAGCATTCCGAAGCGATCTCGGGCAGATTTTGCGATGTGCAGTGACCACAAAAGCAGGCACAGATATAAAAAGAGCAGTGCGGCAACACCGATAAAACCGTATTCTTCGGCCCAATTGGCGAGTGCAAAGTCGTTTTCGGGTTCGGGGACAAAGCCTTTTTGTACCTGTGTGCTTTGACCATAACCGCGCCCGGTGAGGCCGCCAGCGCCGACTGCAATGACGGAGTTTTTGACTTGCCAGTCGCTGCCATAGGGATCGTCTTCGAGCTGTAAAAAAGTGAGGACGCGTGAACGCTGATAGTCATGCATGATGAACCATGCGGCTGGTGCGCACGCAAT
This sequence comes from Myxococcales bacterium UBA4248, assembly GCA_002395385.1. Lineage (GTDB taxonomy): Bacteria > Myxococcota_A > Bradymonadia > UBA4248 > UBA4248 > UBA4248. Next base: position 3,363 of record DGWW01000175.1, on the reverse strand, counting down.
CATGATGGCCACAAGGAGTGCGATAGTTCTTTTTTTGACGCCTTCGAAGAGTATCATGATGCCCGAGATGAGTGCGATGAGCAGTGCGGTTCCCAGATCGGGTTCAAGAAAGATGAGTCCCATGGGCAGCAAAATGGCGCCAAAGAGTGGAAGGAGCTGTTTTAAATTGTAATTGGTGGCGTGTTCCCGTGTGGCAAAGAATTTGGCCACGAAGATGACCATGGCGATTTTCATGAGTTCGGACGGCTGCATGTGAAAGAGGCCAAGATTAATCCAGCGTTTTGAGCCGTTAAAGTCAGTTCCGAAGATGAGGACGAGGATGAGCATGGCGATGCCGCCGCCATAAATGATGTTGCCGAACCTCGCATAATTTCGATAATCGATGGATGCACAGGGAATGACGAAGAATAAGAATCCCAGGGTAAACCACAGAATTTGTGTGTTATGGAGTGGTTTAGGCAAAATATTGGCAATACTCGTGAGGTTGAATATTCCGATGGCGATGATGGCCAGGACGAGGAAAAACAAAACCCAGTCGAATGATGCAAAAAAAGATTTGATTGGCTTTGGGGCAATGAGTTTCATTATTTTCAACCAATAAGTTGCTAATTGCTGATTGGTTTATTGGGAACGATTTCTCTGAAATAACGGTCAATGACTTCCATGATGACGGGTCCTGCATTGGCAGAACCTGAGCCGCCGTGTTCGAGAAATACTGTCACGGCGATTTGAGGATTTTCGATAGGGGCAAATGCCGCAAACCAGGCGTGGTCACGGTATTTAAACTCGACGGCTGCTGCGGAGACGCGTTTGGAGATAACCTGTGCAGACCCGGTTTTTCCGGCGACATTGACATTGGCCAGCCGGTACGCAAAACCCGTTCCGATTTCGCTGTTGACGACCATGTCGAGTCCGGTTTTTATGGTGTCGAGGGTTTCTTTTTTAAAGGGCAGTTTGGCGTGTACGCGACTTGGGTAAGTAAATACCGGGTGTCCATCGGCAGTTTCGATGCGATCGATGAGCTGCGGGTAATAGAGCGTCCCCCCGTTTGCAATGGTCGCATAAAGCATTGCCATTTGCAATGGTGTGACTTTAACGTCGCCCTGACCGATGGATGTCGATAGTGTAAAACCGCCTTGAAATCCTTCTTTGGAACGTTTGTTGTGCCATTCTCTCGTGGGTACAGTTCCCGAAGACTCGTTGTTGATGCCGATGCCCGTTTTCTCACCGAGTCCAAACATGCGTGCATAGTCAGCGAGTGTGTCGATGCCCAGTTTTTCTCCGACTTTGTAGAAATAGACGTCGCAGCTGGATGCAATGGCTTCGGTAATGCTCACGACGCCATGACCGGAGTGTTTCCAGCAGTGGAACCGGCGTTTTTGCAATCCGTATTCATAATACCCGGGACAGGTGAGTGTGTCCTGAGGGCGCATGAGTCCCTCTTCGAGCGCAGCCGCTGCTGTCACGACTTTGTAGATAGACCCCGGAAAATAAGAGAGCAGTGCTTTGTCGAGCATGGGTTTGTAGGGGTTGGTATCCATGTCGATATGCTCGTCTCGCGAGAGTCTGCCAGACCAGCTGTTTGGGTTAAAGGATGGTGTGGAGGCCATGCCCAGGATCTTTCCTGTATCGGGTTGAACCGCAACGATGGCACCACTTGGATAATCGCGCAAAGCTGTTTTGAGAATGCGTTGGATATCCATATCGATCGTCAGAATGATATTTTTTCCGGAGATGGGTTCGACGTCGTGCCAGTCTTTCATGAGTGCGACGGATTCCGGATCGGTCTGGGGAATGCCCTGGGCATTGACGACGCTTGCGCTTAAACCATTCGCACCGCGCAAAATGGGTTCGAAAGTTCGCTCAATTCCCATGCGTCCAGTGACATCACCCATTCGGTAACCATACATTCGCAATTTTTGAAGTTCATTGTCGTTAATTTGATTGACATATCCTATTAAATGTGCCGCCTGCTCATTAAATGGATAATATCGCCGGCTGGTTGCAACAACTTCGACCCCATGCAGCATGAGTGAATTGGTCTTAATTTTGGCGAGTTGATCTCGGGTAATGCCACTTTTAACGGGAATCGGGGCGAATCTTTCGGCAGGTTTGGTCGATTTAATTTTGTTGCTGAGCTTTTCTGTCTCCTCTTCATTCATGTCGAGATACGTGGCCAACGCACGGACTCTCGCTGTGTATTCTTCCTGTGGTTCACTTGAATTTGTAAAGAAAGCGGGAGTGAGCGTGATATCGTAGGAAGGGTGGTTCGTCGCCACTGCACGCATCTTGCTGTCAAATATTTGTCCCCGTTCTGCAGGAATGACGCGCCTTTTGATGAAATTATTAAAAGCCAGCTGTTTATAGTGATCCCCGTCAATAATCTGCAGATACCAAAATCGACCGAGAAGCAAAAACAAAATGACACAGATCAGGCCCGTAAACCATCTAAAGGATGCAACATAATCCTTGGGTTCGGTTTTGGCCTCTGCGCCAGTGGCATTTGTTTCTGTTTTACGTTGGAGAAGCATTGTTTAATTCGGAATTCGGAATTCGGAATTGGGTATCAGCTCATTGCTTTTATGGCATAACGTTTACGGTAAAGCTCACGGTATGGGATTCGATATCATCCACATGATGAACAATATTGATCTGATAAGTCCCTGATTTTTCGAAAGTATGAGTAAATGTAAAAGTACTTGCAGACGGGGTGATGGTTTGATTGGCTGAACCGGATTTTCCGTTTATATTTCGTGCCGTAAATGTCACAGATTTGGGAATCGGGGCATTTAGAAATTTCCCATTGCATTTTCGTTGGATATAGCTGGTAAATGAAATGGCCTGATGGGTATGGATATAGACCCTGGAGGCTTCTACTTTATAAGTGTCTGTACAGGAGCGATTATTCCCGTCGAGATAATAGAGATCAATCACGCGTTTGGGGCGCTCGGGTTTGAGTGTCGTTGTAATTGTTCTGGTGGTTGGTATTTCAGGGGGTTGTGGCGATTTGGGTTTGGCTGCCACTTCGGCTGAAAAACAGCAGGCAATCCAAATCATGAAGTCAATCAAAATATATCGACGAGGATGAAGCATACTATCCAAATGAGCTATTTAAGATTTGCAGTGGGGGATTTGCAGAAAACTCCCAAGTGGTGTGAGTTTAATGTAAATCGTGAGCAAAAATTTTGGGGATGAGTGCGTCGTTCGTTTGAGGATATCGCAAATACCTAAAAAAAAGCTGAGTACACACAGATAAGGTGAACTCAGCCCAGAGGAAGTAACTATTCAGCCGGGGCTCTGCCCCGGACCCCGCCAAAGGGCTGAGCCCTTTGGAATCCGCAATATTTAAATATGAATGCAATA
>DGWW01000009.1 GCA_002395385.1 Myxococcales bacterium UBA4248 | reverse complement strand
TAATAATTAATAATTAACAATTAACAATTAATAATTAATAATTAACAATGAATTAAAGATTCTCAATATACATCTAAAGAAATTTAGTTAATCATCTAATTAGTCCGTTATCAATCATCAATTATCAATTATCAATTATCAATTATCTATTATCTAATATTTTTCCCATTCTGCAAATAGCTGTTCAAAATGCATGCGTGTTTCATTCTCTTTAGTCACCATAGCATCGGTCAGACTTTGAAATTCAATTTGGAACCAACCATTTTCGAGTGCATGTACAATATAATATTCGTCGATGCGTTTGATGAGTGAAGTACCGGATATTTTATGACTATCATAGACAACATCCGATATGATACCGCTTGCATTGCGTGTGACATCGATATGGACTGCCAAATCAAAGTCGACGGTCATGATATAATCCATGGCGACATGCATTTTATAATCAATACTTTCCGGCTTTTGTATATATTCGTTTCTGGTCAGATCCTGCGTAACATTGGATGGTCCCATTTTCATGGGATCAGTCATATCGGCGATAAGTTTTTCCAAATCGAACCGAAAATAGCCTTTACCTTCGAACCACGCGCCGGTTTTATCTGTTCCACTTTTTATGGTATAGATCGGTTTTGAAGCTTTAGAGATATCGAACTCCGGCCACTCGACGCGGGAATCGAATATATTTGTATGAGATGGCTGTTGTTCATTTAAAACAACTTTATTCTCTATATTGTCTTCCACCTGAACATCAGGTGCGGTTGATAATTCAACAGATTGTGAATCTGTCTGATTTTTAGAATGACATGCACATGCAAGCAATAAGATCAGGAAGGAAGGCAATATATATTTCATTCACTGGTTTCCATGGCGATGAGGTCTGCAATGGCCTGTGCATCACGGCGAAGTTGGTCCTGATCGGGGCCCTCGAGCATGACGCGGCATTTAGGTTCGGTTCCCGAATAGCGCACCAATACGCGCCCGGAATTTCCGTACTGCATCGTAATTTTGTCGATGAGTTCAGATGATTTTTTCAATTCTTCAATGGGAATCTTGTGCTCGACCTTAAAATTGATGAGAACCTGCGGAACTTTTTTCATCACGCTGGCGAGTTTTGAGACAGAAGCCCCTGTACGCTTCATGAGTGAGAGCACACGAAGTGCAGCGAGCAGGCCATCGCCGGTTGTGGCATGATCGAGCATGACGATATGGCCGCTCTGTTCACCGCCGAGAGAGTAACCTTCTGCGCGCATGGCCTCGACGACGTAGCGATCGCCGACTTTGGTTTGAATGGTCTGAATCCCCCTAGCATTCAAAGCCTGATGCAGCCCGAGATTGCTCATGACCGTGGTAACGAGGGTATTTTTTTTGAGCATGCCGCGTTCTTTCAGATCAATTGCCAGCATAGCCATGACGGCATCACCATCGACAATATCGCCATTTTCATCAATAAGAATGAGCCTGTCGGCATCGCCATCAAGGGTAATTCCCATATCGGCATGAAGTGCCTTGACGAGATTGGCGCAATGCTGCGGATGAAGCGCACCGACCCCATCATTAATATTATAACCGTTGGGTTCGATGCCAACTGCAGAGACCTCGGCACCGAGTTCTTCAAGAACCGTCGGTGCAATGCGATAGGACGCCCCATTGGCGCAGTCAACGACAATTTTAATGCCATCGAGCGAAAGTTCGCGTTCAAAATTGGACTTAATAAAAGCATTGTACCGTCCCTGAGCATCGTCAATTCGTCGGGAACGTCCAATTGCATCGGGCGTCATACGATCATTGAGGATACTGGGATCATCGAGATACTTCTCAAGCTCAGCTTCGACCTCGTCGGGAAGTTTAAAGCCATCAGCAGCAAACACCTTTATTCCATTGTCATGGTATGGATTATGGGAGGCACTGATGACAATTCCCGCATCGCATCGCATGGCTGTCGTCAGGTGTGCAATTGCCGGTGTCGGGAGTGGTCCTGTAAAAAGGACATCCCCGTTCATGGCATTGACACCGGCAGCCAAAGCGGATTCGAACATATAGCCTGAGCGCCGGGTGTCTTTTCCGATTAAAACTTTAAAAGACGCACCGCGTCTGGGCAAAATCGCTGCGAGTGTTTTCCCCAGATTTAGTGCCACATCGACGGTCATCGGGAATTGATTGGCCAATCCCCGGATGCCGTCCGTACCAAAATAATGTCTTTGCATATTTTGAATTATTCTACGTTAATGGCGTCCACGAGTCTCTTGGCTTCTTTTCCGTCGAAACGACCTTTAATTTTGGGCATGAGTGCTTTCATGAGTTTGCCGAGGTCTTTTTTGCTCGTAATCTGGAGTTCAGCGACGAGTTCATCGATCATTTTTTTGACATCTTCTTCGGTCAGTCCTGCCGGCAAAAAAGCATCGATGATTTCGAGCTCATAAGCTTCCTGTTCGGCACGTTCCGGACTTCCAGCCTGATTGTAAGCCTCAATAGCTTCCCGACGTTTTTTAGCTTCGCGCGTCAGGATTGTGATTTCTTCTTCGGGGGTGAGGTCTTCGCGTTTTTCGATGTATTCATTTTTGAGTGCATTATAGACAAGTCTGAGAGCATCGCGGCGTTTTGCATCGCCTGCTTTCATAGCTTCTTTTACCTGACCTTGAATATCGTTCATGAGAGACATAAGAAAAACTCCATAAAAAAGCCGCTTCGAAATGAAGCGGCGAGTAAATACATGAAAAAACTGGTTTTAAACAACCGCCATGTAATGATTTCGCAAGAGATGAACGACGGCTTTTGTAGTCTCAATATCATCCATTTCGCTATGGTTGAGAATCGACTCCATCGAAGGTTCAGCCAAAGCCAGTTGGAAAATATCAAGTTGTTCCGGACTCAAATCGCGTAGTTTTGGAACGAGTGGCAAATCGATACGGAAAATGGCCTCGTATGCGGGAACATCCTCACCAATGGCATGCGTTTCGTCAATAATGCGCATGGACTCCATGAGCATAGACTCGACGGTTTCATTGATGGGATTTGCAAATTCGTGGGATGCCGTTGTATCGAGCAGGAAATTGCCAGCCGACCAGCACATCATCCGGTAGAAGGATTTTTCGACAGGAACATCGAAATTGCCGTTGATGACGGCACCATAGACCCGGCCTTCGCGCAGATAGATGCACCCTTCGCTGCCACCTGGGGTCGTAATAAAGAGGCCGCCTGTTTTTCGGGATGAGCCAAATAACTGGAGTAAATCGGGAAGCGGAAGCTGATCGAGCATTCCAGACAGAACACCAGACTGTGTTCCACCATGGCTGGTATGCCCCCCCTGAGCCACTCGACGTGCGCCCATGGACGTCAAATTGGCCGCAGGCAAAACCGAGTCTGACATCTTCTGAGGAGGAGGAGGAGGCTGATTGGCATCAAACTCTTCGAGTACAAGTTTGATGATGGAGGTACCAATCAAAATGCGATCACCTTCCTTGAGCTTGCATTTCGTGATTTTTTCACCATTGACAAAAGTACCGTTCGTACTGCCAAGATCTTCAATGAAAATCTCATCGTTCGTCGTGGTGATTTTCGCATGATGACGGCTCACCATGTCTTCAATGAGCACCATTTCGAGCTCACTGCTACGACCGATGATGAGCTCCTGGTTCATCTCTAGGGCAAATTCACCTCCCTGATATTTGCCAGAAATAAACTTGAGAATGTAACGACCTTTGCGCGCCATGAATCCGCCGTTTTAAAATCGAGAAACTAAAAAATAGACCTTTTGAGGCACACACGCCTCATCTCCTATCTACCATAAACCATTCCAACCGACAAATACAGTATTTTTTGGCCTATCCATCTATCTCAATTTATGTGCTAACCACAAATCGTTGCAGACAAAACCAAATTAATGTAGCCTATTCAATGTTTAACAGCATGGCTGAACCAGGATTTGAACCATGACTGAAATGCACTTTTCTATTCAATTTGTCGGCACGGGCAATGCCTGGTCAAAACCGCCGATCAACTACAACACAAACGCAGTTGTCAGCTTTCTGGGGCATACCTGGCTCATTGATTGTGGTTTGCTTTGCCCACTTGGCCTATGCGACATGGGGCTTTCACAATCTTTGATCGAAGGTGTTTTTATCTCTCACCTCCACGGTGATCATGTTTCAGGGCTAGAAGAACTGCTCTACACCAATTTTTTTGCATTCCAAAGACGCATCGATCTTTGGTTGCCGGAGGGGTTGCTTCGCTCGCATTCAGACTACGAAGGCAGTGATATTTGGGATAATTGCCTGCGCGCATCGATGGAAACCAGTATTCACGGCCACAAAGAGTTTCTTACACTCGATGATTACGCCAATATTCACATATTAAGTCCCGAAAATCCTATCCCTGTCTATGGACTCCAATGCGAAATCTTTCACGTCGAACACGTCCCCATGCGCCCATCTTATGGGCTCATTTTAGACAATCGCATTGCCTATACTTCGGATTGCAGTTTTTCCAGAAAACGCATCGAAAAACTCCTCAATCGGGGCATCGAAACGATCTTTCATGAAGTCACATTTACTCCCGCAATGCCTCACAATATCCACACCTCTTTCGAGGAACTCACGTCGCTCCCCAGAGAGGTTGCAGAACGCATGATTCTCATGCACTACGGAGATATGGCTTCCCTGGAAGACTTTAAAAAAGCCGAAGACCTCGGATTCAGAATCGCAAAGCGCGCAATGGTGTACGAATTTTAGATGTGACCAGACTATACCATGGTAACAATTCAGTCTCACCTTGACGCTTGTTGCAAATTAGGGGATCAGCAAGGAGCCACGGCTGAAAGGTTAAACATGTTGTAATAGTTGAGCCGGGGTGCTGCCCCGAACCCCGCCAAGGGGCTGAGCCCCTTGGA